>JBBQBU010000247.1:0-8350 GCA_038318015.1 Chloroflexota bacterium
GGTGATGCTGCCGTCCGACTCGACGCGCACCGCCCCGCTCTCCCAGCCGGCCGACGTGTTCTCAATGAAGGTCGCCAGCCCGATGCCGACCAGTTCCCCCCGCGCCCGCCGTTTGGCCTGCTGCGCCCGAAGACGGTCGTACTCGCAGCGGCCGACGAGCGCCTCCAGCATCTGCGGGTAGTCGCCGCTGTCGTAGGCCGCGCCGTTCGGCGTCCGGTACGGGAAGTCAGCCGGTTGCAAGAAGTTGCGGCGGCGAATCTCCACCGGGTCAAGGCCTAGCTCACGGGCGACGGCGTCCACCAGCCGCTCGGCGATGTAGGCGGCCTCCGGACGGCCCGCGCCGCGATATGCGCCGGTCGGCGTCGTGTTCGTGAAGACCGTGGTGGCCGTCGCCGCGTGGGCGGGGATGCCGTACGCACCGGTCGCGAACTGCGTCACCCGGAGCGCCTGCCGGCTGCTGCGGCCAAGCAGGTACGCGCCCAGGTTGGTAACGGTGCGGGTGCGAATGCCGAGAATCCGGCCATCTGCAGTCACGGCGGCGTCGGCCTCGTCCACCTGATCGCGGGCGTGCTGGGTGGACAGAAAGTCTTCGCGGCGCGTCGAAACCCACTTCATCGGACGGCCGAGTGTGCGGGCCAGGGCCGCCACTGCCACGTCCTCGCGGTACGTCGAGCCTTTCGCGCCGAAGCCACCGCCGATGTCCGGGACGATCACGCGGACGCGGTGCTGCGCCAGTCCCAACGCCGCCGCTAGATCGTCGCGTAGCTGGTGCGGCGTCTGGCTGGACCCCCAGACGGTCAACTCTCCCTGGCCGGCGTCCCACCGCGCGATCAGCCCGCGCGGCTCCAGCGGCGTGGCGCTGATCCGGTGGTGCTCCACGCGCACGCTGACCACGTGGTCGGCCCGCGCGAACGCCCCGTCCACGTCGCCGCCGGTGGCCACGAGCCGGTAGCAGACGTTGTCGCCGTGCGCCGGGTGCAGCACCGGCGCGTCAGCGGCCAGCGCGGCGAAAGCCGACGTGACGGCCGGTAGCGGCTCGTACTCGATCTCTACCAGTTGGGCGGCGTCGTCAGCCTGAGCGCGGGTACTGGCGACGACGGCGGCAATCGGCTCACCCACAAAGCGGACGACATCATCCGCCAGCGCCCGGTAGTCTGGCAGTTTCAGGTCAGGCGTGAAGCGGTTGACGGGGATTGCCGCCACGTCGCCCGGCTCATCGCCAGCGACGACCGTCACCACACCCGGCGCGCGCCGGGTCGCCTCGCGGTCAACGCTGACGATGCGGGCGTGCGGATACTGGCTCCGCACGAACGCCACGTGCAGACAATCCCCGCTCGGCAGGTCATCAATGTAGCGGCCCAGCCCTTCGACGAAGCGCCGCTGGCCCAGGCCGGGCAGGGCGCGCCCTACCTCCGTCATAGCGGCTGGCCGGTCAGGTTGACCGGGTAGGCCGGTGCACGCGCCGCGTCGGCGAGCATGAAGACGAAGGTGTTCAACCGTGGGTTCAACGCCTCGATGCGTTCGAGTACGGCTTCAACGGTCTCTATCGGCGACACGCCTCTGGCCCGAATCGTCGCAGCAAGGTCGGTGGCCGGCAGGTGGCAGCGGGCTTCGGACGCGCACAGGCGGTGTGTCATGTCATCTGTTGACGCTGGCATGGTGCTGCAAGTCTAGCAGCGCGTGGCACCACCTTCAACGCGGCCGGTACCCTGGACGTGGCGTTCCGCGCGACAGCCCGCATCGTCAACGCCAACACCTGGATGCAGGACTGCCGGCTGCTCAAAGCTGGGGACATCCTGCTGAACGACGCGTGCCGACGGCTGGTGCGTTCGGCCCCATTTCGACCACACGCGGCCCCATTTCGGCCACACAAGGAGTGCACGTCGGTGGTCAAAGTCGTCAATCTGCCGTTCTTGCGCCGGCTGACCCGTCTGCGTCAGCCTGACCCGTCGCCGGCTGGGGCGGACGCTCGCCCGACGGTGCTCATCCTGACGCCGATCAAGGACGCTGCCGATTGTCTCGACAGCTACTGCCAACAGCTTACCCACCTCACCTACCCGCGTCGCCTGCTCTCGCTGGGGCTGCTGGAAGGCGACAGCACGGATAGCACGTATATGGACTTCCAGATGCGGCTGCCGGCGCTGCGTTCACAGTTCCGGCGGGTCGGCCTCTGGAAGCGCGACTTCGGGTATCAGATTCCGCCGGGCCGCCCGCGCTGGGCACCCGAGATCCAGGTCGAACGGCGAACAGTGCTGGCAAAGAGCCGGAATCATCTGCTCTTTCACGCGCTGGACGACGAGGCGTGGGTACTGTGGCTCGACGTGGACGTGATCGAGTACCCGCCGGACTTGATTGAGCGGCTGCTGGCTACAGGACGGGATATTGTCCAGCCGCATTGTGTCCTGGACTACGGCGGCCCGACGTTTGACCGGAACGGCTGGCGCGATCACGGCCGCCTGCACCTTGACGACCTGCGCCGTGAGGGCGAGTTGGTCAGACTGGATGCAGTCGGGGGGACCGTCCTGCTGATCCGCGCCGACATCCACCGCGACGGACTGATCTTTCCACCCTTCGCATACGGTCGGCCGAACGCGCGCATTCGCGAGGACAATGCCGAGTTGGAGACCGAGGGGCTTGGCATCATGGCGCACGATATGGGGCACGCGTGCTGGGGCATGCCGCACTATGAGATCCGCCACCGGCGCAAGTAGCCGCGCATGGAGCGGCGCACGCTACGCCGAGCCATCCGGCCGCTATCACGGTCTCCAGATGCGGCTGCAAACGTATTTGCGGCACTGAGATCACCGGTTGTGTATACTTGATACTGCTGGTTCGTTTCGCTAGCCGGCCGTATCAGGCCAGGCTGCAACAGGTAATGCTCGCGCGTCACCGTTTGTCCCTCGTCGCATGACTCGCGCTGACGGAACCGCCAAGCCTCTTCTCTAGGAGTCAGCGTTGAGTTACGCCGACAAAGTTTTGACCTGCCGCGATTGTGGACAGGCCTTCACCTTCACCAGCGGTGAGCAGGAGTTCCACGCGTCGAAGGGCTTCGACAACGAGCCGACCCGTTGCCAGGATTGCCGTGCGGTCCGCAAGGCCGCCCGTGGCGAGAGCGGTGGGTACGGTTCCGGTGGCGGCTACAGTTCCGGCGGTGGTGGTGGTGGTGGCTACGGCCGCCAGGAGCGCGAGATGTTCTCCGCGACCTGTTCCACCTGTGGCCAGGAGGCCCGCGTGCCGTTCCAGCCGCGTGGCGACAAGCCGGTCTACTGCTCCAACTGCTTCACCCCGAGGCAGACCAGCAGTTACGGCGGGGGCGGCTACCGCTAACCCCACCTGTTGACCAGCGTTCACCAGTGAGCGCGAAGAAGGAGGCCGCCCGGATCACTCCGGGCGGCCTCTTTTGTTGTCCCTGGTGCGGCCCGTCAGCAGGCTGGCTCCGTACTGCGGAGCGGCTTCGGCGGGCGGCACAAACGTGCCCGTCGTGTACCTCTGCGGCCCAATCAGGCGAGCCGTGCGCGAAGACCTGTAAACTGCCGGCACACTGACTGCGCGATGCGCTCGATCCGTACCTCGTGCGGTGAGCGCGCCGCACGCGGGCTTGGCTGTTGGGCTGGCCGCGCGCTGGCGCGTCCCCGGGCCGAACGTCGGGCCGAGGCGGGCGGTTGGCACCACAGGGGGAAGCCGCCGCGTGCGGCCGGCGTCACAGAAGAAGGGAGCTACCGATGTCTGACATCTACGCGCGCCTCGGGGTGCGACGGATCATCAATGCTCGTGGGACGCACACCCGCCTGGGCGGCACGCTGATGCACCCGGAGGTGGTGGCGGCGATGCAGGAGGCGGCCGGCGGGTACGTCGTGCTGGACGAGCTGCAAGACCGGGCCAGTGAGTTGATCGCGCGGGCCACCGGCGCAGAGGCAGGCATGGTCGTTGGCGGCGCGGAAGCCGGGCTGCTGATCGGCACGGCGGCGATCCTGGCCGGCACCGATCCCGCGAAGATCGCCAGCCTGCCCGACACGACCGGCCTGAAGAGCGAAGCGATCATGCACCGCGCGCACCGTAACGGCTACGACCATGCCGTCCGCGCGGCCGGGGCCACGATGGTGGACATCGGCTACGGCAACTCGACCCTGCCGTACCAGTTGCGCTCAGCCATGAACGAGCGGACGGCGCTGGTCGTCTACCTGATGTCGCCGTGGGCCAGCCAGGGTGCGCTGTCGCTGGCCCAGACCTGCGAGATCGCGCATGAGGCGAACGTGCCGGTGCTGGTGGACGCCGCGGCGATGCTGCCGCCATCGACTAGCCTGACGCAGTTTATAGCCGAGGGTGCCGATCTGGTGACGTTCAGCGGCGGCAAGGGGCTGATGGGGCCGCAGTCGTCAGGCATCCTGGCGGGCCGCGCCGACGTGATACGCGCCGCCCGCCTGAACGGCAGTCCCTACCACAGTGTCGGCCGAGCCGCGAAGGCGGCGAAGGAGGACATTGTCGGGCTGATGGTGGCGCTTGAAAGCTATCTGGGGCGCGACCACGAGGCCGACATGGCGGGCTGGCGGGTGCAGGCCGAGTACATGCTGGCACGGCTGCGCGACTTCCCCGGCGTTGAGGCCTCGTACCTGTTTGACGGACGAGAGCACCCGGTTCCGCGTGTGGAGTTGTTCTTCACGCCCGAGAGCGGCATCGACTCGCACGCATTCGTCGTTGCAATGGAGGAGGAGGATCCGCGCATCTTCCTCTTCGAGCCGACCGGCCCGAGCGCCCGGCCGAACGCCATCGCCATCAACACCCTGACGATGCAGGCCGGCGAGGAACAGGTTGTCGCCGACGTGCTGGCGCGCGCCATCGCCGAGCGGCTGCCGCAGCGCGCCCAGCCAATCGCGGTGCTCAGTTCGTAGAGAGGCCGCGGAGCATTGGAAGACAGATCGATGACGGTCCCCCGGGCCTGCCATCCCCAGTGGAGCGGCCCGACCTTGTGAGCGCAACCCTACCCATGTCATCCCGACCGGAGCGCGCTGCTCCTCACCATGTCATCCCGACCGGAGCGAGTTTGCGAGCGGAGTGGAGGGATCTCAGGCACGTCTGCACTGGGACTAGAGATCCCTCGATTGCGCTCGCAGGCTCGCTCCACTCGTGATGACACGACGCGATGAGGCTCGGTCGGGATGAACAGGCCGCTGTTATCGTGAGACTCCCCCCTCTCCCGCTTGCGGGAGCGGGGGCCGTGGGGATCCGGCGACGCGGGGATCCCGACGAAGGCGGAGGGGCCTCGCCGTTTGTGAAGCCGAAGGGCCCCATGGTGGGATGGTCGGGGGTGAGGGCCGGAACCCCGCCCGCCAATATTTTTGTGGGAGTGAACTATGACCCAGACCACGCAGCAGGCACGCAAGCCTGCCGACCAGTTCGGCACCTCCGTGGTGCGCCCGCCCGACTTCGACGCCTTCTGGGGCGCGATCATGGCCGAGGCCAACGCGATCCCGCTCAACCCGTCAATGGAGTACGTCGCGATGCGCTCCACCGACGAGGTGGAGGTGTACGAGATCGGGTACGACAGCCTGGACGGCGTGCGCATCGCCGGGTGGTACTGCCGCCCGCGAGAGAGTTACTTGCCGGCACCGTACCCGGCGTTGCTGATCGTGCCGGGCTACGTCTCCGAGCCGACGCTGCCGAAGTCGTGGGCCAAGATGGGGTACGCGGCGGTTGGCGTCGCACCGCGCGGCAAGCTGCGCTCGAACAGCCAGTTCAACCCCGGCTACCCCGGCTTGCTCGTCAACAACATCGTGGATCGCCACACCTACAGCTATCGGGGCTTCTACGTTGACGCCTCCCGCGCGGTTGATTTCGCGTTGTCGCGGCCCGAGGTGGACCCGACCCGCGTCGGCGTGCACGGCAGCAGCCAGGGCGGCGCGCTCACCATAACCACGGCCGCCCTCCGCAATGATGTCATCACCTGCGGTGCGGCCGGTGCCCCCTACCTCTGCGGCTACATGGACGCGGCGTCGCTGACGAACTCCTGGCCGTACCAGGAGATGAACGACTACCTCCGCCTCTATCCTGACCGCCAGGCCCAGATGCGCGAGACGGTCAACTACTTTGATGGCATCAATTTCGCGCCGCAGATCAGCGCCCCGATGATGGTCTACATCGGCCTCAACGACGATGTCTGTCCGCCAGAAACCGGCTATGCGCTCCGCAACGCGATGACCTGCCCGACCGAGTTCTACGCGCAGCCACGGTCGGCCCACGATGCCGGCCGCCACTGGGTGATGCCAAAGGTTGAAGCGTTCCTGGCGAAGCATTTGAAGCCTGCGGCAACGTCGCGCCACGCCGAGCCGACGGTCGGATAGGGAGACACTATGACCGAGACTAGAACGCCGCGCCCGGCGGACTTCGACGCCTACTGGCAGGCGGTGGACGACGAGCTAGCCAGGTATCCGGTGGCCCCGACGCTTGAGCGGCTGGCGCTGCCATCCGACGACTATTCGACAGTCTACGGGGTGAAGATTACCAGCAGCGGCCCGTACCGCCTCTTCGGCTACTTGAGCGTGCCGAACGGCGACGGGCCGTTCCCCGGCCTGCTGGTTGCGCCGGGCTACGGCAGCGTCAACCACCTGCCACACCTGGACGACCGCCAGCGGTACGTCACCCTGATCCTGATGCACCGGGGACAGCGGCTGGCTGACCAGCCGTTTGCGGCAAGCTACCCCGGCCTGCTGACGCTCGGCATCGACGACCCGGCCAGCTACATCTACCGAGGCATCGTGGCCGACTGCCTGCGCGGTGCCGAGTTCCTGCTGTCCCGGCCGGAGGTTGATGCCAGCCGCGTCGGCATCATGGGCAACGACCTCGCGCTGATCACCGCCGCGCGCCGACCGGGCTTCAGCGCCGTGCAGGCGTCCGGCCTGCTGTTCCATCGGCTGATGGAGGCGCGCACACGCACCGATGCCTACCCGGTGGAAGAGGTGAACGACTACCTGCGGACCTATCCGCAGCAGACCGAAGCCGTCGCCCGGACGCTGGCGTACTTCGAGCCGCGCCACCACGTCTCCACGCTGACGGCGACCACATTGTTCAACGGCGGCGGCGCGGGCGTGAAGTCGGTGTCCGACGCCGTGGCGGGGACCGTCGACCAGTACGAGCTGACGCACGAGGGCGGCACAGACCACGACTGGGCGGACGCCTGGATGGCCCGGCAGCTTGGCGCAGTGCCGAAGCCCCGGCTCTGGCACGTCGCCTCGTAGCTGCGTAGCCGGCCGCCCCGGTTCACCCGGGGTGGCCGGGATTGTCTCATGCGGCGTCGCCAGCCGTGCCCGCGCTCACTGGTGCCCGTTCATCTCCAAGACAGGTGGGGATGCGCCACGGCGCTGGTGTGTCTGCTATGTGAACCTAGCGGGATGTCCTGGCAGGCTTGGGCCGGCGCGCTACGGGGGTAGCCGCTGGACCGCGACGACGGCGGACGGGGCGCGCGGCGGGTTGGTGCGCGGCTACAACCCCGGCATCCAGGTGACAACCTGCTTGAGCGACGAAGACGCGGCGTTGCGTGCGTTGCTGCACGACGTCGACGTGCTCCTCGTCACGCCGTCTGCGAGCGTGCGGGTTCGCTCGCTGGAGCCGCGCGCGCCGATTATCGAAGTCTCGTTCAAGCCCGACGAGCGGTCCGTGCAGCAGCTTGGCGCGCTGATCGGCAACGACACTCGGCGTGCCGGCCTTGCCGCCGCCGGCCCGATGCCACACCGCGACCGGGCGTCATGCGCCGGCTAGGGCCGGGAGCCGGGTGTGAGCGCCAGCGTGTGGCTGATGCTTACACTGGTGTGACGCGCTCGGTGTTGTCCTGGCGACGGGGTACTGCCGGGCCGGCGCGCGCCGATTCCTCGTGGACGCCACTGCTTGTAGCCTCGCCCGGCGGCAGGTCCGCCCCGAGCCGGTCAGGTGCCGAGGCCAGCAGTACCTGCATGGCCGCGACCTCCATTTCGGCAGCCCCGCGATTCCCACCCAGGAAGGCGTTCAGTTCGGCGCCCAGCACGAGGATCACGGCCAGACAGTAGAACCACGTCATCAGGAACAAGAACAGGCCGAGTGTCTTGTACGCGGCATAACTGCCGCCGAGGATGCGGAGGTACAGCGGGAACGCCTGATTCAGCAGCACGAACAGGACGCCGGCCAGCACCGCCCCGGGCCACACATCCGCCAGTGTGAGCCGGCGATTCGGGATGACCCGGTAGAGCGCCGTGAACATGGCGACTGCCGATCCGAGCGCCAGCAGCAGACCGACAGCCGGGTCAAATCCCGCGAGATCAAACCGAACGGCCCGCTCAGAGAAGCCTAGCAGCAGGTTCGACGCCACCGACGCCAGGATCGA
>JBBQBU010000248.1:0-8299 GCA_038318015.1 Chloroflexota bacterium
CAATCCAGGGTCGAATCCGTGCTCACACGGCACTTTCGGCCACGACGTTTCCAGCACACTCTTCCTAGTCAGTGCGCGAGGACGATCTCATCCGACGGGCCGCTTCTTGGTTAGCGGGCCTTAACTTACTGGTATTGCGCCTAGACGCTAGGTCCACGGTGGCCTCGCCGCTAACAATTCCCGGCAGTCAAGAAAGCCCCCGCGCCCTGGTGGACGCGGGGGCTTCCCCCTGTCGGCAGCGCTCACATCGCCGGTGACGGGGCGTCATCCTTCAACCGTGCTCAGACGTTGTCCTCGGCGTCGTTGTTGGCAGGATTGGTGTCGCTCCCTTCCGTCAGTGCCTTCATCCGGTTGAGGTCGCACACCCAGCCCGGCTTCGGCGAGCAGATCATGGTGATGTACGTGAACGCGCCGGCCGGGATATCCCCGAGTTGCGTGGACGATTCGAAATGGTCGTCGTCGATGGGGTCGAGGCGATCAACGCGGGTCTGCTTCCAGATTTTCACGTCAAAGGACGTGCCGGTCCCGACGTTCTCGATCTTGAACTTCGAGTGGCGCTCGTTGCCCTGCCACCAGGCCGACACGAGGTCAACTTTCACGTCTCCGAGCGGACCTGCCGTCAGCACGTTGCCGTGGTGGGGAAGGCCGGGGTTCCGAGGCGATTCGGGCGTCCGCTCTGTCTGGGTCCGGATGTGGCCGGCTTCCGCCCGAACTTCCGCCGCCGCTACGGGCTGCACCAACAGTTGGCCGCCCAACAGGATTGCTCCGAGAACTGCTGCGATTCGCTGCACGTGTCCACCCCCGTGGCTGAATCTCGACCGGTGGGTTACGCCAGTGCGGACCCACGTCCAGTCTAGATTTGGTGGAACATCGGCGGTATCTGGCAGCAGACGCCCGGCCTGTACCCGTGCGAACAGGCCGGGCGCACCCAAACGCACCGGCTGGCTACGCGCCTGCTGGACTGCTCCCGCCTGGCGTCAGGCTGAAGTACAGGTCATTCGCGTTGCCGCCGACAATCCGGTCCAGGTCGGCCGGCGTGATGAAGTCGCAGTGGCGCGTCAGGTAGGTCAGCGTCTGCCGATACGTGCAACTGCGCTCCACGTTCGGCATGTCAGACCCCCACAGCAGCTTGCTGGCCCCGAACGTCTCGTACAACTCGCGGATTAGCGGCTGCGATTCGGCGTACGGGTAGTCCCAGGTGGCACCGTAGAGCAGCGGAAACAGCAGTTCCAGGGTCACGTTGGGCTCGCGCAGCAGCGCTATGATCTCGTCGGGGATCTTGCCGTCGGACAACGCTTGCGGCGGGATGCCGTGCGTGAAGACGTTCTGGATGTGCGGGAATTGGCGCGCTAGAATGGCCGCCCGCGCACCAGCATGATCGCCAGCGCGATTACCAGCAGCGCCAGCAGGCCTTCGACGCGCCCGAGCATCGACGCCTGGCGACGCATGCGCTCGGCGAGATGGGCAGACGTGCCCTGCTCCGCCGGCGTGCCCTGGCCGATGCGCTCTAGCACCCGCACACTGCGGGGGCCAAGCACGAAGTCGTGGACGACGCTCAGGATCAGCAGGACCACGACGACGGCCAGTTTCAGGGCGAGCGTGCTGCCGAACGGGCTGCCCCACAATTCGGCAGTGAACACGTTCTCCAGCGTGACGCCTCGGTACGACATGTTGACCATGCCTGTCACCAGCAGCACGCCGATGCAGACCCAGCCGACCGTCCGGAATCGCCGGCCGACAGCTCCGAACAGCGCCGCACGCTCGGCCGGGGGCAGGCCGCGCGCAACCGGCACCACCACCAGCGCCAGGAAGAACATCCCGCCAACCCAGATGATGGCGCTGAGGATGTGGAGCAGGACACTCAACTGATAGAGCAGCATCGACGTCATCGTACGAGGTTCCCGCCTCGTTAGGTAGTCTGGCTGGGCCGCGCGGACGACGCAACAGGCGGCGGCACCGTATCTCGCGGGCCGGGCACGTCGGTGCACCGGATTCCGCCCGCCGTGCCCGTCTCGAATGAGAGCGCCCTGCCGTTTACTCTGGTGCTGAGGTGTTCCGGTGTGGCAGGGGAGCATCGGGCAGCACGGGGAGTGCGCGTGCCGAAGTTTGACTTTCGCTGCGATGACTGCGGCGCCATCTTTGAGGTCACGCGTTCGTTCGGGGCGTCGTCCGCGTCGGCAGCCTGCCCGCACGACGGCGCGGCTGCCACGCGTCTGTTCTCGCCCCCGCTGGATCTGCTGATGTACCGCCGTGAACCGGTCGCCTCAACCGGCCGGGTCACGATCCCGCCAGGGGCGCTGTCCTGCCACGATCACGGCCCGCCGCCCGGCTCAGAGCGCGACGCTGCACCAACCGCGAGCCGCTGGCACGCCACGGGGTACGACGAGAGCCATGGGCACGAGGAGGTGCGCGGGCATGCTCCCGGGGACGGGCACAGTCACGCTCACGGGCACAGTCACGCTCACGGCCACGGGCACAGCCACTCGCACTGAGGCCGCCTGGCGCAACCGCGGCAGCGGGTTCCGGAGGGCAGACATCGGCATGCGGCGTTGTGCGTCCCGTGCTGTCCGCGCCGGCCTTGTCGGTGTGGGGCCGCTGCCGGCCTTGTCGGTGTGCGTTCGGCGCTGCCCGTCCCCATCCTGACTCCGGGCACGGATGTTGCAAGGCGACCGCGTTCAGGGAGGCCGCATGCGGGGCATGTCTGCGCTCTCGGTGACGGAGGCTGCCGCCAGAACATGACAGAACACGTGACACGCGTCGCTTGATGGGGTATCGTGGATGGAGAGTACCGGATCCTTCGGTAGCTCCGGCCAATCCGCCACGAGCCACGGCGAGCGGGAGGAACGCGACCGTCACCACAACGTCGACCGACTGATACCGTTTCTGACTCAGGCCTCTGGGAGAGACTCCTCATGACAGATGCAAGCGCGATCGTAGAACTGCGAGTGCGGGTGCTGGACGCAGACGGAACGCCGCTCACGATGGCGGTGTCTGGTGTCGAGGAGGATGCCGGGGCGGTGGTGCTGGAAGAGGTCGAACGCTCTGATGCGCTCATGACGTTCTACTTCGGGCGGGGTGAGCGGCAGGTCGTCCTGGAGTTCCCGGAACTGACGGTCGAGGGCTCGCTCGAAACGTGGTGGATTGGCGGCCGGCGTGTCTGGCAGATTTTCGTGGACCGCCCGCTTGCTACCCTCGGGTTGGGTGGACCGGCACGCTCGGCGTCGGCTGCGGGCCGGCGATAGCGATCGGGGTCAGCGCCACCGGCACCGGAACGGTAGGCGTCGCCATCGGGCGTGGTCGGGGCACGTTGAGGTGCCCCGACCGGTCGAGCGCCGCGACGCCACACGCGCAGGCAACGCCGACCGCCACCATCAGCAGCCAGGGCAGCCCGCCCCAGCCGGTCGCCTGCGCCAGTTCCAGGCTGGCCCCGCCGATCAGGTTGCCGAACGCCGCGCCGATGCCCTGCACCAGTGCGTACATGCCGAAGTAGGTGCCCAGCAGCCGCCCGGCGCTCAACGATGGGATCAGCGCGGCGATGAACGGCACCGCCAGCATCTGCCCGAGCACCAGCAGCAGGCAGCAGAGCGCGAGAGGCAGCAAACTGACGCCTCCGGCGATGGCGGCGATGGCTCCCTCCAGTGCGCCCATCCCGACGGCATTTGCCCAGTGGCGCACAGTGCTGGCTGACACCGGAACCACCTCTGCGGTCAGGAGCAGCGGCACGAACGCCAGCCCCATCAGGAGTAGCCCGAGCGCGATGGAGACCGGCGCGCGCAAGGTGCGGTCGGCCCAGCGCGTCACCGGCACTTGCCCGAAGATGCCCACCACGGCCAGCATGGTAAACAGCAGCCCGACGCTGCTCTCCGAGCCGGTGACGCGGCGGACTTCCAGGGGCAGCCCGAGGTACACCTGGTTGTAGAGGAAGAACAGCCCGAGCACGCTGAGGCAGAGCAGCACGAACGGCCGGTTCCGCAGCGGCACCAACCAGCTTTGTAGGATCGGTTGCGGGACCGGGGCCGGCAGCGCGTCGCCGGTCGGCAGGTAGCGCAGTTGGAGGAAGCCGACGCCCAGGAAGATAACGGCCGCCGCGAAGCTCACCAGTCGGAAGTCGATGCCGATCAGCAGCGACCCGATGAGCGGGCCCAGCAGCGACCCGCCGTGCTGGGTCATCTCCAGCAGGGAGTACGCCTCGACGCGGCGGTTGCCCGCGCCGTGCGACAGGTACGCGCGGATCGCCGGCATCATCAGCGCGCCGCCCAGGCCGATCAGGATGGCGGCGACCGTGAGGCCGACCGCCGAATCCACCAGCCCGAACAGCACGAAGGCGGCGGTTCTGAGCAGGCAGCCGGCAACAATGGCCGGCTTGTAGCCGATGCGGTCGGCGATGGCCCCGCCAACGAGCGACATGCCCTGCTGGCTCAGCGTGCGGATGCCCAGGATCAGCCCGACGACCCACAGCGCAAGGCCCAGATCACCAGCCATGTAGCCGGCTAGGAAGGGCACGATCATGTAGAAGCCGATGTTGTTAGCGAGCATGTTCGCCAACACCACCTGCACGGGCCGCTCAAAGGAGCGGAACGAGGAGAGCGTCTGCATCACCTGACCCGGCGCGCCGCATTGAGACGAACGCGCAGTATACCGCGCTCAACGACAGGGCCTCAGCGGCCCCCCACCGCCTCCCGCTGTGGTTCGGGTTCCTTCACGTCTGGCCGCGTGTCGTGGAGTGAACCCCACGCCTACCGTCATGGCGTCGTGCTACGACGCCCTGCTGCTGCTCCTTGTTGCAGCACAATCCGTGATCCGAGGCGTGGCCTTCACTTCATGTGACGTCGTGCCCGCCGCACCCATACCGCGCCGCACCCATCGTGCCTGCTGCTCCTACAGGGGCAGGCATGCGCTGGTGCGCACGAGTAACGCATCTATAGATTGCTGATGGCCCACATGAGTGACCCATACGGGGTATAGCACTGCCTCTCCCCTGCCGATAGTTAAAGAAGGCCTGCCCGCTCATTGGGGCGGCGACAGCCTTGGACCGGTTGGGTTTGGAGGGGGCGTGTGCGAGTAGCTCTCAAGTTGGCACGGATGCTGACGCTGGTCGTCATGCTCGGAAACCTCATCAGCGGCGTCGTGTCGGGGGCAGCCGCACCGTTGCTCCCGCTGGGCGCGGGCGTTGCTCACGCTGATGGCCTGCCGGATCTCGCGCCGGTGTCGCTCTCGGTGCCGGGCGGCGTGTTGCTCCAGGGGCAGACGTACACCGCCAATTTCTCGGTGCGGAACGACGGAACGGTCGCCACGACCGAGAACTGGGTAGACGAACTGTACCTGTCCAGCGATCCGTTCCCGGACACTGGTGATCGCTTCCTCGGCGCTGTGGCGCACGACAGCGGCCCGCTGGCCCCCGGCGAGACATACACGGTGCAACTGGTGTTCACGCTCGTCAATGCCCCGGCCGGCAACCTGTATCTCCTGGTGCGCGCGGACGCAAACGCCACGCTTGACGAGTCGAACAATGCGAACAATGTCTTCACCGCCCAGGTCAACATCACGTCTCCGCCCCCGCCTGGCCCCGACCTGGTGATTGATCGGATCAGCGCGCCCGCTGGCCCGCTGCTGGTCGGCTCCACCGTGGTCGTGGGTATGACTGTGCGGAATGCTGGTACTGCCGCGGCGCCGCGCTTCTGGTCAGACGGCCTGTGGCTGTCCAACGACCAGACGCTCAGCGGCGACGACGAGCAGTTTGGGGGCGGCGTCTTCGTCCAGAGCCTGCTTGGCACTGGTGAGACGTACGACCGCACCTGGAGCGCGCTGATTCCGACAGTGACGCCTGGAACGTGGTACCTGATCGCCTCGACGGACCACGCCGGCGAAGTGCGGGAAACCAGCGAGGTCAATAATCGCAGCGTGCTGGCCGTCGAGATTGTGCCGGCGGTCCCGCCGACCGCGACGAGCACGCCGACACCGCTGCCCCCGACCGAGACGCCGGTGCCAACGGCGACCGCCACGGCCACAGAGACGGCGACGCCGGTCCCACCCACCGAAACACCCGTGCCGCCGACTGAAACGCCGACCGCTGTCCCGCCGACACCTACGCCGGTTCCGCCAGACACGCAGACCCCGGTGCCGCCGACGGCCACCCCGGTTCCACCGACAGACACACCTATCCCACCGACAGCTACGCCTATCCCGCCAACTGAGACGCCAACCCCGGTCCCGCCCACGAACACGCCGGTCCCGACTGAGACGCCGGTCCCGCCCACGAACACGCCAACTCCCGAGATCGTCATCATCGAGACGGAGCCAACGCCGACCAACACGCCGGTTCCGACGGCCACCCCGGTGCCGCCGACCGAAACGCCCATTCCTCCGACTGAGACACCGACTCTCGTGCCACCGACGAATACGCCGGTGCCCCCGACTGCGACACCCATCCCACCGACCGAAACCCCGACGCCGCTCCCGCCAACCGAGACGCCGGTTCCGACGGCCACCCCGGTCCCGCCGACCGAAACGCCGACCCCGGTGCCACCGACGGCTACGTCAACGAATACGCCTGTCCCGCCAACGGCTACCCTGGTCCCGCCAACCGAGACGCCAGTTCCGCCAACGGCTACCCTGGTCCCGCCGACCGAAACGCCGACCCCGGTGCCACCGACGGCTACGTCGACGAATACGCCTGTCCCGCCGACTGCGACGCCGGTTCCACCTACCGCCACGTCAATACCCCCAACGGCGACGCCCATTCCGACGAAGACACCGATCCCGCCAACGAAGAC
Organism: Chloroflexota bacterium; assembly: GCA_038318015.1. Classification (GTDB taxonomy): domain Bacteria; phylum Chloroflexota; class UBA6077; order UBA6077; family JACCZL01; genus JADZEM01. Next base: position 6,774 of record JBBQBU010000248.1, read on the forward strand.
CCCGGTGCCTCCGACTGCAACCCCCATTCCGACGAAGACGCCCGTCCCGCCGACAGCAACCCCGACGAAGACCCCGGTGCCGCCGACGGCCACCCCGGTAGCAGCATCGTTCGGTGACGGCCGGATGACCGGCGGCGGCACGCTCCGCGCCGACGACCGCACCGCTGCCTTCCTGCTGGCGCTCGCCTGTGACGATGACCGACGACCCGCACGCCTGGAGTTGCTCTGGCGCGTGCCCGGCGACCGCGATCCGCGCAGCCGCAACGACCGCCGTGACGATTGGGACTGGGACGACCACCAGTGGGACGGCCGCGACTGGGAGGTCCGAAACTGGCGTGATCGCGACTGGGACGATCACCAGTGGGACGACCGAGACTGGCGCAACTGGGGCCGGCATCGCAACGAGCGCCGTGGCAACAGCCGCGACAACGACGAGCGCACCGGCGGCTGGGGACGCTTCCACCTCACCAGTGTCACCACGGCGCAGTGCCTGAACGATCCTTCCGTTGCCAACAGCCGGCGCGGTGCGGACTTCGATACGCACAAGGGCACCGGGCGCGGTCTGCTCGCAGACGGCTCCGCTGCCACCGTTGAGTGGACCCTCGTAGACGGGGGCGACAACGGACGTCGTGACCGCGCCACCTTCACCGTGCGCGACAGTCGCGGGCGTGTCGTGTTCACCATCTCCGACACGCTCCCGAGGGGCAAGCTGCGCTCCCACGACAGCTAGCGACGGCAGCGCGCTGAGACGCCCGTCGCTCGGGCAGTCTCAGCGCGCCACTGCGTGAGCGGTTCCCCAGACAGTGAGGGTGCCCTTCACGTTTCTCCCCCGGCCTAACCGGGGGCCGAGGGTGAGGGGTTGGCCGGTGGGGAGTGCCGACCTATTTCGTCAAACTCCATCAGTCCCTGACCGTCCGGGCCAACCCCATCGGCGTGCAGAAACCTGCCGGTCAGCGCGCCGTAGGCCGGGCGTGGACTCGTCAGGCCGCTCCGGCCTATCCTCCCCCTGCTGTCTGGGCCGGCGGGCGTCGGTACTGCGCGCCCGCGCCGGCCGTCTCGGGTGGGACATCCGTGTGACATTCAAGCACGCTGACCACGCCGAAGCCTACGCTGATGCGACGTATGCCGCGACCCACGATCAGGAATCGGCAGGCCTCGACATCATCACCGACGGGCAGATGTACTTTGACGCCTATGTCGGGTCCATCGGCTCGTTCTGCGGGTACATGTACGAGCGCATCCGACTGCGGCATGAAGCCGTTGCCGCGCATCGTGGCGCAGATGAAGCTGAAGGCGCTGGCCGAGGGCGCAGCCATCGTCCGAAAGGAGCATGGCGGCTTACGCTGCCTGTCGCAGTGGACCGGCCCAGATGTGACGGGCCGGTTCTTGTTGGAGATCCTCGTGTTGTTGAATATGAAGCATTGCGTAACTGCCCAGGAGGAGTGTCTCGGGCAGCGGTGGGAGGTTGACAGTTGGTCGGCCGGGTGGGCACCATCGTGGAGTGGACCGAGAGAGGCTTCGTGAGG
>JBBQBU010000249.1:0-8292 GCA_038318015.1 Chloroflexota bacterium
GCGACCGCATCTCAAGAGATGCTCGCACTCGACCTCTTCAGGTGATTCAACTCCGTCGATTTCGAAAGCGGGGTCGTGTAACCATTGATAATCTTAAGACATTATGTGACCAGTGTATCGTAATTTTATCGCAAGAGAATCAGGCAATGCGACTCGAAGAAAGACGTGTACCTGCAAAGTTACGATGGGAAGTACTTGTGCGCGACAAGTTTCGATGCAGATACTGTGGCCGAGGTCAGGACAAGTACCCAGGCTTGGAACTACAGGTGGATCATGTGAAAGCTTGGGCGAATGGTGGGGAGACACGAATTGAAAACTTGGTGACAGCCTGTCAGAAGTGTAACGCGGGTAAGAGTGATAGTGACCTACTGGTCAAGTGATCGCGAGAGGCTGGATCAGGCGTCGAATCGTACAAGTCCCCCTGGCAAGCCAAGGGTGGTGCGACCCCAAAACGGGCTGGGAGCCGATGCCTCCCAGCCCGTTTTGTGTCCTGAGAATCAGGACTTGGCCGCCTGGAGCGCCCGCCAGACCTTCACCGACGTAGCCGGCATGTCGAAGCTCTTGACGCCCGCAAACTTGAGCGCATCCAGCACCGCGCTGCGGACCGCCGGCGTGCTGCCGATGGTGCCGGCCTCGCCGATGCCCTTCGCACCGAGCGGGTTGCGCGGCGACAGCGTCTCCGTGCGGTCAAGCTCGAACATCGGCAGCGTGTGCGCCGTCGGCATGGCGTAGTCGCCGAACGTGCTCGTCAGCAACTGGCCCTCGTCGTCGTACACGACTTCCTCGCAGAGCGCCTGCGCAGCCCCCTGCGCGATGCCGCCGTGCCGCTGTCCGTCCAGCAGCAGCGGGTTGACCACCGTGCCGCAGTCGTCCACGCAGATCATGCGGCGCAGCGTCGTGCGGCCGGTCTCCTTGTCGATGTCCACGACGGCGATGTGGATGCCGAACGGGAACGTCTCGCCAGAGGCCGTGAAGAAGCGCGTCGCCTCAAGGCCCGGCTCGTCGCCCTCCGGCACGTTGCCGCCGTACGCCGCCCCTGAGATCTCGGCCAGCGTCTTCACGCGGTCCTCAGCACCCTTCACCGAGAAGCCCGCGCCCGTGACTTCGATATCGTCTGGGGCCGCTTCCAGCAGATGCGCCGCGATCCGCACCGCCTTGTCGCGCACCTGATTGGAGGCCATCAGCATCGAGCTACCGCCCTGCACGATGCCCCGGCTGCCGCCGGTGCCGTTGCCGGCTGCCACCTGCGCCGTGTCACCGTGGATGACGATGATGTCGTCCATGCTGACGCCGATGTCCTCCGCGATGATCTGGGCGAGGCTGGTGGCCGTACCCTGACCGTGCGGCGAGACGCCGGTGTACGCCCGAATCTTGCCGCTCGGGTCCACACGGACCGTCGCCTGCTCCCACGGGCCAAAGCCGCAGATTTCAACGTAGGCCGCCAGGCCCACGCCCATCAGTTTGCCCTCGGCCTGGGCCTTCTGCTGCTCCTCTCGGAGGCTCTTGTAGCCGGCGAACTCCAGCGCCCGGTCGAGCGCCAGTTCGTAGTCGCCGGTGTCGTAGTTGGTGCCGAACGGCGTCTTGTGCGGGAACGCGTCCTTCGAGATGAAGTTCTTCCGCCGCACCTCGGCCGGGTCAAGCCCCAACTCGTGCGCGACGGCATCCATCGCGCATTCGAGCAGGTACGTCGCCTCGGGGCGGCCAGCGCCCCGGTACGCGCCGACCGGCGTCTTGTTCGTATAGACGCCCTTCAACTCGTACAGCAGGTTCGGGATGTCGTAGTTGCCAGGGATCATGACACCGGTCAACATGCCCATGATCGGCGACAGGAACTGGTTGTACGCCCCGATGTCGCAGATGGCCGAGACTTTCAGGCCGAGCACCTTGCCGTCACTCTTGACGGCCGCCTCAACCACGTCGAGCTGGCCGCGCCCGTGCATGGCCGCCTGGTTGCTCTCGGTGCGCGTCTCCTGGTACTTGACGGGCACCTGGAGGCGCTTGGCCGCGATGCAGGTCAGCACCGTCTCGGGGGCGCAGTCAGAACGGTTGCCGAAGCCGCCGCCCATGTCCGGCACGATCACCCGAACCTTGTTCTCCGGGTACCCGAGCAGCGGCGCGAGCGCCTTCCGCAGGCCGTGGACGCCCTGCGTCGTCTCGTAGACGGTCAGTTCGCCAGTGCTGCCAGCACCGTCCGGCCGCCACATCGCGATGGTGCCGCGCGTCTCCATCGGGGCGGGGATGACGCGCTGGTTGTTGACGCGGATCTTGACGATCTTGTCTGCTTGCTTGAACGCCGCGTCAACATCGCCGGCGGTCTTCGTCTGGGTGTGGCCCAGGTTCGTGCCAAACTCCTCAAAGAGCAGCGGCGCGCCCGGCTCCAGTGCCTTCTCGGGGTCGATAGCGGCCGGCAGTGGGTCGTAGTCCACATCGACCGCGCCCACGGCGTCCACCGCGTGGTACCGTGAGTCCGCGATCACCACCGCGACCGGGTCGCCCACGTAGCGCACCTTGTCGGTCGCAAGCGGCCCGCGCTTGGGGTCGCTGACGTTCTCGAACGGTTCCCAGCCAAACTCGTATGGCAGGGGGCCAGTCGTCTCGCCTTCAATGTCCTTTGCCGTGAGCACGGCGACGACGCCCGGCATCTTCAACGCCTCGGCGGCGTCGATGCCGTTAATCTTCGCGTGGCCGTACGGGCTGCGGACCACCGCCATGTGCAGCACGCCGGGAATGGCGAGATCATCGAGAAATTGGCCCGCGCCAGTGATCAGGCGTGGGTCTTCCTGCCGCCGAATTGGCTGACCGAGCATCCTGGGTGTCTTGATCGAGGTCGCCATCGAGTCTCCTTCACAGGTGGGTCCACACCCGGCCGTGGCAGCCTGGGGACGCTCCGTGCAGCGAGGGATGCTTCGGATGCGTCGGCGCACCACAAGGGGACTGGACCAGACCCGGGATCGTAGCACAGCACAGCGCCGTCGTCGCCTGATTCGGCAGCCCTGCTGCGGGCTGGCGGCTGGGGGCAGGTGAGATTGCAGCCGGGCCAGCCGCGTGGCACCCTGGGCCTGGGTGGCACGTGCCACGTGCCGCGATGCAGATGTTCAGCACTGTCTGCGGTTCGAAGCGCGGATGCAGTACCGTATGTGTCGTGAACATGTTGACTGTACAGGCGCCATGAACCGGGCGTCTCTGCTATCTGCCTCTCGTGATGTCGTTGAGCATGGGGCGGCGGCGGCGCGGCTCGCCAGCGACCTGCCGCCGTTTCTGCGGACGCCACTCACCCTGGCTGCCGCGCGGGCGCAGGTTCGTCAGCGGCTACAGACCCGTGAAGAGCGCTTCCTGCTGTTGGCGCAGCACGCTATCTACGCGCAGCAGCGGAGTCCGTACCGGCAGTTGCTGGCCCACGCCGGCTGTGAACTGGGCGACTTGCGGAGGCTGGTTAGCCAGGATGGCTTGGAGGGGGCGCTCAACCGCCTTACTGCGGCCGGGGTGTACGTCACGTTCGACGAGTTCAAGGGGCGGCGCGCGGCTGTCCGAGGTAGCGCGCGGTTCACGTTCACGGATCGGGATTTTGACAATCCGCTGCCGCGCACGCACCTTATCTCGTACACGAGTGGGTCAGGCGGGCAGCCGAGCCGGGTGATTCGTGGCCTGGGCAACCTGGAAGAAGGATCGGCGATCTTTACGACGGTGCTGGACGCGCACGGCATCCGCACGCCGAGGAACGCCTTCTGGATCGGTGGGTCGGTGGTCTGGCCGCTGCTCCACCTGAAGCTGGGGCACACGGTCGATATCTGGTTCCATCCGACGCGTCTGCCGCGGCTGGTGCGGGCGGCGCACCAGTATGTGTCGTTCGTAGCGGCACGGGGCGGCCGGCGCTTGCCGCTGCCAGTGTACTGCGGCCTGCAAGAGCCGGAGCCGGTCGCGCGCTGGCTGGCGGCGCATGCCCGCGCGGACGCTCCCATCGTCGTGAACACGCGCGGCAGCTCGGCGGTCCGCGTCGCGGTGGCTGCGCGTTCGCTTGGGCTGGCGCTGCCGGGTGTCACGTTCCACTGTCGGTCCGAGATGTTCAGCCGCGCCCGCCAGCGCCTGATTGCCGAGAGCGGCGCTGGCGCGATCCCCGACTATGCGTCGGTGGAGTTGGCATACATCGCGTACGGCTGCCCGAACGCGACGGCACCAGACGACCTGCACCTCTCGTCGGATCGGTACGCTGTGACCGAGCGACCCCGCCCCCTCTTCGAGGGCGGGCCGACCGTGGATGCCTTGATGATGACAACCCTGAGTCCGTACACGCCGAAGCTGGCGTTCAACACCGAACTGGGCGACTCGGCGCGGGTCGAGATGCGCGACTGTGGCTGTGCGCTCGGCAGCCTGGGGTTGCGGACCCACCTGTCGGAGATCCGTAGCTTCGAGAAGCTGTCAAGTGAGGGCACCTCGTTCTCACGGACCAACGTCCTGCACATCCTCGAAGAGGTGCTACCGGCCCGGTTCGGTGGGACGGCCCTCGACTACCAGCTGGTTGAAGAGGAAGGTGAGAATGGGGCGACGGTGTTGGTCCTCAGGGTTGCCCCGTCAGTCGGGCCGCTCGACACTGCTACGGTCCGCAACGCGCTGCTTGAAGAGTTGGGGCGCGGCGGCATGGTCGAACAGCTTCAGGCCGACTTGATCCGGCGGGCCGCATCCGTCTCGGTCCAGCGGCTCGTGCCTCTGGCTACGGGTGCTGGCAAGGTGCTGCCGCTGCACCTGGCGCGCACCGCCGGCACGCGGCCCTGACTGTTGTTGCATGTCGAATCGCTGGCCGACACCGCCCGGGAATGGGCCGAGAATGCGCGGTTGCTGGCGCGGCTCGGGCGCGCGTTGCCCGGCTTCCTGCGCAGGCCGCTTGGCCCCGAGGATGCCCGGAGCCGCCTGCTGGGGCACCTCGCGACGCGGGAGCAGCGCTTCTTCGTCCAGCTTGATGACGCCGTCTACGGCTATGCCCGCAGCCCGTACCGGCGGTTGCTGGCGCTGGCCGGCTGTGAGCGCGGCGACGTTGCGCGGCTGGTGGCGCAGGAGGGGCTGGACGGTGCATTGCGGGCGCTGGCTGACCGTGGCGTCTACGTCACCTTCGATGAGTTCAAGGGGCGGCGCGCGGCCGAACGGGGGAGCGCCAGCCTCTGGTTCACGGAGCGCGACTTCGACAATCCGCGCGCCCGGAGCCACTACCTGGAGTTCACCGGCGGCACGCGCGGCCGGCCGTCGCGGGTTGGGCGTGCGCTCGGCTCGGTGACGGATACGGCTGTCTCGTTCACGGCGGTGCTGGCGGCGCACGGCATCGAGCGGCCGCGCAACTTGTTCTGGATTGGCGGGTCACCCTCCTGGCTGCTGGTGCATTTCCACCTGGGCCACACGGTTGACGCCTGGTACTACCCCATTGACCCGCTGCCGCCGCTGGTGCGGGCTGGCCTGGGTTGCATGCGGGGGCTGGCGCATGTGGCCGGCCACCGGATGCCGCCGCTCGTTCATGCCGACTTGCGCGAGCCCGAGCCGATTGTGCGCTGGCTGGTGGCGCGCGCCGAGCCGGACCGGCCGGTCATCGTCAACACGGTGGTCAGCTCGGCGGTGCGGATCGCCAGCGTGGCGACGGACCTGGGTGTGTCACTTGCCGGTGTCACCTTCAACTGCCGATCGGAGATGCTGAGCGGGCCGCGCCGTCGAGTGATCGAAGCGGCCGGTGCTCAGGCCCTCGCGAACTACGCCACGGTTGAGGTGTCGTCCATCGCCTACGGCTGCCCGCACGGCAGCGCGCCAGACGACCTCCACCTGTGCCTGGAGCGGTACGCCGTCATCGAGCGGGAGCGGCCGGTGTTTGCGGGGGGGCCGCTGGTGGACGCGCTGCTGTTCACAACCTTGAGTGAGAGTGCCCCGAAGATCGCCCTGAACCTGGAGACGGGCGACTCGGCGCGCATCGAGCAGCGGGCGTGCGGCTGCCTGCTGGGCGACCTGGGCCTGACGACGCACCTGTCGGAGGTGCGGAGTTTCGAGAAGTTGTCGTCAGAGGGGACGACGTTCGCGCGAACCAACGTGGCGCAGATTCTGGAAGAGCTGCTGCCGGCGCGTTTCGGCGGCACCGCGCTCGACTACCAGTTGGTGGAAGTCGAAGGTGCGGCGGCGGCGTCACGGCTGCTGCTGCGTGTCCACCCGTGCGTCGGGCCGCTGGACGAAGCGTCCGTTCGCGCGGCCTTCCTGACGGAGTTGGGGCGCGGCGGCATGGTGGACACCTATCAGGCGCGGCTGATCGAGCAGGCGCGGTCGGTGGAGGTGGAACGGTTGCCGCCACTGGCAACGGGCGGCGGCAAGGTGCTGCCGTACCACCTGGCGCGGGAGGCGCAGCCCACCACTCGTGGGTGACACCCTCGCAGCCGAATACCCAGTAGGGGAGCGATGCATCGCTCCCGCACGACACGGCCCTGAGATTGCTCCTACTCCTGGCTCGCGCGCAGGGCGTTGAGGATCACGCCCACGTCGATGGCCTCCTGCAACGCGGCCCCGAAGATCGGCGGGATCAGCCCGAACGAGGCGAAGACCATCCCGACGACACTCAGGCCGATCCCCCAGCGGATGCTCTGCAGCGCGATGCCGACCGTCCGCTGCGACACGGAGACGGCCTCACGGACAAGGCCGAAGTCGCCGCCCAGGAAGACGATATCGGCGGCCTCAGACGCTGCCGTCTGCTCGTCGTTGCTGAAGACCATGCCGACATCGGCCAGGGCCAGCGCCGGCGCGTCGTTGATGCCATCGCCGACCATCGCCGTCACCTTCTTCTGCTGGCGTAGCTCCAGGATGCCGGCCTGCTTGTCGGCGGGGGAGCATTCGGCGCGCACCACGACGTTGCCGCCGAGGCTCTCCGCGACCTTCATGGCCGCGTCGCGGCGGTCGCCGGTGAAGATGAACAGTTGCAGCCCCATCTTGAGGAACCCGGCGATGGTCTCGCGCGAGTCGGCCTTGAGTTGATCCTCGAAGGCGAAGACGGCCAGTTGCTCACCGTCGCAGGTGAGCGCGATGGACATGCCGGTGCTGTCGCGCAGGCGGCCCACCAGGTACTCGCGGCCGTCGATGACCCCGCCGATGCCGCGCCCGATCTCTTCGCGGACGTTGCTGGCGTGCATCGGCGTTGCGCCGTGCCCGCGTGCGTACTCGACGAGCGCCTTCGCCAACGGATGCAGGGAGCTACGTTCGATGCTCTCGACGATGCCGAGGATCTCCTCGTCGGGCCGGCCGGACAGGTTGACGACCTCGCTGACGCGCGGGCGGCCGAGGGTGATGGTGCCGGTCTTGTCGAAGATGATGGCGTCGATGCGGGAGAGTGTCTCCAGGCTGGCGAGGCTCTTGACGATGATCTTCCGGCGGGCCGCCGCATTGACGCCGCCCAGCAGGGCAATCGGGGTCGCCAGAATCAGCGGGCAGGGCGTGGCGACGACCAGCACCGACAGGATGGCGTAGATGCCGTCCACGCCGCGCACCTGGACGGCGTAGACGTAGGCGAACGCGGCCAGCAGCAGCGTCACGAGCGTAAAGACGGCGCTGTAGCGGTCGGCCAGCCGGACCAGGGGCGCTTTCTCACCCTGGGCCTGCTGCACCATGTCCACGATCTTGGCGTAGGTCGAGTCGCCGGCCGGGCGCGTGACGCGCACGACGACGGGATCGCCGATGTTGACGGTGCCGCCGCGAATTGGGTCGCCGGCCACCTTCTCGATCTCGTACGGCTCACCGGTCAGTGACGACTCGTCGGTCAGGCCGGACGGCGAGGCGAGCGTGCCGTCAAGCGGGATGACCTCGCCCTTGCGGATGTAGATGTGCTGCCCGATGCCGACCTCGGCCACGCGCGCGGTGGCGCGGGGCTGGCCGTTGCCCGTCGGGTCGCCGTCCCAGAGCAGCACGTCGGAGGGGATGCGGTCCACCAGGGCGGTCAGGGACCGCTTGGCGCGCGAGACGCCGTAGGCTTCGAGGGTGCGCCCGCTGGAGACCATCAGCGCGATGATCATGGCGACGATGTACTCGCCGGCCCAGATGCCGACGGCGATGGCGAGGACGGCGATGTAGTCCAGGGCGTACTGGCGCTTGAAGAGCAGCGTCACCGTCTCGGCCAGCAACTCCCAACTGCCAACAAGGGTGACGGCCAGCGCCACGACGATGGCTGCTGTCGGCTGCCCGACAGCCTGGAGCGCGAGGTACACGACGATGCCGAGCAGGACGACGCCGGGCACGCGGAACTCGCGGAACAACTCGGCCAGCCGCGCTGAGTCAAGGCTAAAC
>JBBQBU010000250.1:0-8246 GCA_038318015.1 Chloroflexota bacterium
TAGTCAGTCTCGAAGTGCTCGGCGACCATTGACGGCCGATAGTCAGGGTAGAGTCGCAGCAAATCCCATTCATTGATCCAGCGGCGGACGTACTGGCGCATACTCGTAGACGTGGCGCGCTCGCCAGCGTCAAGTGCGGGCGGTTGCCAGTCGTAGGCGAGGCCGTGAAGCCACTGGAGTCGGCTGCGGAGCTGATCGAGGCCGCGCAGATCCGGCGGGTTGAGCGGCACGCGGTCGCGCTCAATGGTTCGCATCCCGACCTCGGCACCGGCCGCGATGGCGCTATCAGCCTCGTTCTCGGTGGCGCGGAGGCGGCCGGGGACGCGTTCCAGGTCGTTACGCTGGTGAAGCACGAGCGCCGCGAAATCCTGGGTGATCGCGAACAGTGAGACGAGGCCCGGGCAACGTTGACTGCGCAGACGGCCAGACCAGCGGGCGAGTTCGGCATAGGCGCGGGCGCGGGCCTTGAACGAATACTGCGCGATCAACTCCAACTCATCGACGAGCAAGACCCACCCGCCGAATCCGGCTGCTGCGATCAGGCGACTGGTGAAGCTGAAGTGCTGGAGCGGCAAATCGCGCTTGCCGATGCGCTCGAGACGGTAGGTCGTCGCCTCACCCTGGTCGCGCAGCCAGCCGCGCAGTTGGCGGATGTCGAGGGGGTCGCCCCCCCAGAACGCGATGATTCGTTCGCGGACCTCCTCGTCACGGGTGCGCTCGAAGACGAACAGCGAGGCCGGAAAGCGTGAGCCGAGTCCGCTCGACGGCTGACTGGCCCAGGCAACGAAATCCTGGTACGCCTGACTCTCGAAGTTCAGGCCGAAGGCGAGTTCGGTGAGGGCGCTGCCGCGCTTGCCGGGCACGACAGCCGCCTGGATCGCGGCACGGTACAACTTGTCCGGATCATGGAGCGGGGTTTCTTTGCTGACGACGACCTTGCTGCACACGAACTGCTCGCGCAGGGCACGCTGCTCCAGTGCTTCGAGGAGGTGGGACTTGCCGGTCCCAAAGTCGCCGGCCACCAGCAGGCCGGGCGTCTGGGTGCCTTTGGCGACATCGTCGGCCGCCCGCTCGAGCAGATCACGAAAGCGGGCTTCGATGCGGGGCTGACCGCTGCCGAGTGCCAGCACAGCGTCGTGGTTGGGAACGCCGGCCCGCAGCGCCTCAATGGCGCGTCGGGCCTGGACCCGCGTGATCTCGTCTCGAACGATGGCATCCCCGTCCGCTCCGTCAGGACCGAGGCCCGCGTCCGTTTCCGGGGCTGCGGGCAGCGCGTGGTCGCCGGACAGCGGCAGGCCGGCGCTCGAAAAGCGCTCGGCTTCAGGAATGAGCCGCGTGCTATCAGCCTCGGGCTCGCTGTCACGGACCGGGGAGTCGGCGGTGAGGTCGTCAGGGCGCATCGGCGATCCTCACAAGGGCGGCCAGCGGATTCGGCCGGTACTGGTCGTGGACCTCGTCGGCGAGCCGGTAGTGCAGCGCGGGATACTGCACATAGCTGCGCCGCAGATCAGTGGTGAACTCACGGCCCGCCAGTGCGGCGACAAACAGGGCTTCGACGTCATCGGTGCCGTCGATGAGTTGGCGCAGCATCTCGTAGGCGTCGAACGTGGCGGGCCGGCTATAGTAGACGCCGTCGTCGCGCTGATCACGCGGCACAGCCAGCGGGCAGCGGGCGATATCGAGGATCAACAGCAGGCCGGACCAGCCGGTGATATGCAGCCAGTGGGCCAGCGACGCGAGCAGATGCCTGGCATTGTGGCGGGCGATCCGCTGAAAGATGAGCGCCCGCTTCACCTCGGAAATGCGCCGCAACTCGCCGTGCAGCCAGGCCATGACGGCTTCGGTGACGGCCGGCTCGTCATCTGGATAGAGTTGCGCCCGGCAGAGTCGGACCATCGCCAGGCGAAACTCCTGGCTCATGGCGTAGTCGCGGAACAGCGCGCGCCAGAGCATGTCGGTGATGCTGGTGTGCAAGCGACGCTCCGGCACATCGTTCACGGTGGCGAGGGCGGCGAGGGTCAGGTTCGTCGGGTCGGACGGCAACTGATAGCCGCTGTCAGTGACCGTTCGGGCGAGGAACGCGCGGGCTGTCTCGTCCCAGGGTATCTGGCGCGCAACAGCGTTGAACACCCGGTCGATGAACTGGATCTTTGTCTCGGCGGCATCGACGACGGCAACGCGGTAGCCGGCCGCCTCGCCCTGGAGGCGGAGTGCGTCTCGCAGGCGATGGCGGGTCGGCTCATCGTCGGCAACGGCCACCTTCACGCCGGCACCACCGGCGCGAACAAAGTCGTCGAGGTACTCCTGGCGGATCACGTCGAGCCAGACCGACGGTTGAATCTCCATCACCTGGAATGTTACCTGCCCGGCGAGAAGGCGATGCCGTAATACACCTTCTCCTGGCCGCCCTCGTTGACGACGCGCATCGCGGCTGCGGCCGAACGAGCACCCGTGCTAGCCGGGAAGCTGACGACGTAGCCCCGCCGCGTGGTGGTGACACCGCCACGATCTAGCAGGTAGATGTCGCGGGCGAACTCCTGTCGAGAGTACTCGCGGGCGGCTCCCGGCATGAGGGTGAGCAACTCGTACACGTCGATGAGTCGCTCGATGTGGCCTGCTTCAAGCTGGTCAGGGCCGTGCTTTTCGACGAGGTGACGATAGACCGCGAAGAGTGATTCGAGGAACGCCTCGGGGCGGAAGCGAGGCGGGCGACGCTGAACCTCGCGCAGATGCTCAACAAGTACGGACGGGCGGATGCGCCGCTCCCGCGCCCGGTCCACGAACACCGCGCGCTCGGAGGCCACGACGCGGACCAGCACGGGATAACAGTAGAGGCGATCATCGCGCTCAAACAGTTGAAGATTGGCTGCCTGTGCGGCGGCGAGCAACTCCGCAGTGAACCGACCAGCACTGATGTAGGCGTCCTCGTCGAGTTCCCAGCTTGCTGCGGCGCGGCGCGCCTCGTCACGGGCGCGGTCAGCAGCAGCTTCGACGGTCGCCAGCAGGGCGCGGAGGTCGCGGAGGTTGCCGACCAGCGCCGCTGTTCGCAAGCGTCTGACGGCTCCCGTCAGCTCGGCGGCAGCGGTCAGCGCCCGACCGGCGGCAGCCTCAGTGCGGGCCAGTGCGGCTTCCAGCGAGTCAGTAGGCGCGGTGCTCTCTGGAACCGGTACTGAAGATTCAGCGTTTTCCATCAGGCTATCACCAGCAGATCAAGAGTGGGGCGTCCGTAGGCAAGAAGCAAGAAGATTGTGATCGCAAGATAGCGGGAGGGAACTCGCCAGGGCAAGTCGGGTGCAGGCGATGGGCGGGGCTCAGGTCGTGGCACGCGCCGGAGCGGAGCGCGTGCCTGGAATCCCAGCCCCGTTCGCCGGGCGACCGCCGAGCGTAGCTGTGGACATCACTCCACGGTGCTAACTCTGCGAAACGCTGGACCGCACCCCGCCTTGACATCTTGAGCGCCCCGCTCGTAGGAACGCACGAGGGTCTGATACCCTGTCATGTACTTTTCCGCCATGGTCATGCGTGTCCTCGCACTCTCCCGACTCAGGTTGGCGTTCAGGGTTCATGGCTACGAGCGGTGTCGCGGCGCGCAGGACAGAGACATGGACAAGGTTTCAGGCACAATCATCACGAGTAGAACGTCAGCCACGAGGGCTTTCGGGGAGGCGCATTTCCCGTGAAACTGTATGAGTTTCAGGCCAAGGAGCTATTCGCCCAGGGCGGGATTCCCATTCCGCGCGGGACGATGGTGACTGATCCAGAGGCCGCAGCCGCAGCCGCAGCCGAGATCGGCCGGTCCGTTGTCAAGGCCCAGGCGCACGCCGGCGGACGTGGCAAGGCCGGGTTCATCAAGGTTGCCGACGCACCAGCGCAGGCGCAGACCCTCGCTGCGGCCATGCTCGGCGAGACGTTCAAGGGCTTCGTCATCAGCCGCCTGCTGATCGAGGAGGCCGTCGATATCGACCAGGAATATTACCTCGCGATCACCGTGGACCGCGAGAGCAAGTCGCCCATCATGATCTGTAGCGCCAAGGGCGGCATTGACATCGAGGACGTGGCCGAGACTGACCCGGACGCTATCGTCAGCCTCGTCATCGACGTGGCGTACGGGCCGTGGGACTTCCAACTGCGCGATCTCGCCGAGCGCGCCAAGCTCGACCCGAAGTCGTACCGCCAGTTCGTCGATATCGCCAAGAAGCTGTACGACGTGTTCATCCGTAACGACGCCGCGCTGGCCGAGATCAATCCGCTGATGGTCCTGAAGGACGGGCGGATGATCGCCGCAGACGCCAAGTTCGACATCGACGACAACGCCCTCTTCCGTCACGAGGCGCTGCTCGGGCTGAAGGAAGAGGCCGAGGAAGACCCGATCGAGGCCGAGGCGCACCGCCAGGGTGTGACCTACGTGAAGCTGCCCGGCGACATCGGCATCATGGGCAACGGCGCCGGCATCGTCATGGGCACCCTGGACATGGTGACGCGCGAAGGTGGCGCCCCCGCCAACTTCTGCGACATCGGCGGCGGCGCGAGCGAGGAAGTGGTGCGGCGCTGCCTCTCCGTCGTGCTGATGAACCCCAACGTCAAGGGCGTGCTGATTAACGTGTTCGGCGGCATCACGCGCGGCGACGCCGTGGCCGGTGGCGTGCTGGCGGCGGTCAGCAGCCTGAACGTCAAGGTGCCGATTGTCGTCCGGATGGCCGGCACGCGCGCCGAAGAAGGCTTGAAGCTGCTTGAAGGGTCCGCGCTGGTCCCCGAGGGGAACCCCGTCGAAGCGGCCCGCAAGATCATCGCGTTGGTGAAGGGAGCGTAGCCGATGGGCATCCTCGTAGGGAAGGACACCCGTCTCGTCGTCCAGGGCATCACTGGGCGCGAGGGCAGCTCGCACGCCAACCAGATGCTGGAGTACGGCACGCCGCTGGTGGCAGGCGTCACGCCCGGCCGGGGCGGCCAGAGGTTCCAGGATCGCGTGCCGATCTACGACAGCGTGGCGCAGGCCGTCGAACAAGAAGGCGCGAACACCAGCATCATCTTCGTGCCGCCGCCCTTCGCCGGCGACGCGATCATTGAGGCGGCAGCCGCCGGCATTAGGCTCGTCATCTGCATCACCGAGGGCGTGCCGGTCATCGACACGGTGCGCGCGGTGCGGTACATCGAAGAGCTGGGCGACAAGTGCCGGCTGATCGGCCCGAACTGCCCCGGCATCATGACGCCCGGCGAGGCGCGCGTCGGTATCATGCCGTCGAGCATCTTTCGGAAGGGTAACGTCGGCGTCGTCTCGCGCAGCGGCACGCTGACGTACGAAGTTGTGGATCTCATCACCAAGGCCGGCATGGGCGTCTCGACCTGTATCGGCGTCGGCGGCGACCCGGTCATTGGCACGACCTTCGTGGACGTGCTGGAGATGCTGGCCGAGGACGAGCAGACCGAGAAGGTGCTGTTGATCGGCGAGATCGGCGGCAACGACGAGGAGACGGCGGCAGCGTACATCAAGGAGAAGTTCAAGAAGCCGATCTTCGGGTTCATCTCCGGCCGCTCTGCCCCTCCAGGCAAGCGCATGGGCCACGCCGGTGCCATCATCTCCGGCGGCAAGGGCACCCCAGAGGCGAAGGTGGCGGCGTTCCACGACGCCGGCATGACCGTCTCCGACACCCTGGCCGAAATGGTCGAGCGGGCAAAGGCGCTCGGCTAACCGAACAGCCCTCACCCCCAGCCCCCACTCCCACACGTGGGAGTGGGGGTGTTTTTGTCTGTACTTGCATGCCGCCCGTCTACAGTGGAACCGGCGGCCGGTATCATTGGCGCATGGCTGACCGCGCGGCTCCGCTCGACAGAACGCCTGGTGGGTTGCCGGGCGGCGGGAAGATGGGCGGGCCGGCGCTCGGGCGCGTCCGCGCGTTGCTGCGCGAGCATGGTCGCCTGACCTTCGCGGCGTTCATGGCCGAAGCGCTCTACGGCCATGACGGCTACTACACCCGCCGCCCGCGCCTCGGCGGGGCCAGCGCCGACTTCTTCACGTCACCGGAGCTACATCCCGCCTTTGGGGCGCTGCTCGGGCGGCTGGCGGCGCGCGTCTGGGAAGCACTCGGCCAGCCGGAGCAGTTTGACCTCGTGGAGCATGGCCCCGGCACTGGTGTGTTGTGCCGCGACCTGCTGACCTGGGCCAACCACGCGGCTCCAGCCTTCGCGGCGAGTATTCGCTACCGCCTGATCGAGGCCAGCCCCGCGCTCCAGTCCGCCCAGTACGCGACGCTTTCCGCCGCCGGCCTGCTCACTGATGACCGCGTGTCCTGGGGACCAGCCCTCACCCCCAACCCCCTCACGAACGACGGCCGCTGCGCGGCGCGAATATCGGCTGCGCCGACATCCCCTCCGCTGCGGCGGGATCCCCGTGTCTCCCGCTTGCGGGAGAGGGGGCTTCTTTACGGGGTTCCCGCATCACAAGTGGGACAGGGGGAGCCACCAACCAATCTCCCCTCTCCCGCTTGCGGGAGAGGGGCTGGGGGTGAGGGCCGTCCGCCGGGGCTGGCTGGTGAGGGCTCGGCCCCGAGTTGGGGT
Source organism: Chloroflexota bacterium (assembly GCA_038318015.1). Lineage (GTDB taxonomy): Bacteria > Chloroflexota > UBA6077 > UBA6077 > JACCZL01 > JADZEM01. The sequence continues at coordinate 6,556 of JBBQBU010000250.1, forward strand.
GAGGGCACCCACGTCGGGTTGGTGCTGGCGAACGAACTGGTGGATGCTCTTCCGGTGCATCTCGTAACGATGAAGGGCGATGTGCTGCACGAGCGGTACGTCGTGCTGGACGGCGACGGCCTCAGCTGGCACGATGATGCGCCCTCGACGCCGGCCCTGGCCGCCTACTTCGGGCGGCTCGGCGTCTGGCCCGGCGACGGCTGCCTGGCCGAGGTCAACCTGCACGGCGTTACCTGGATGGAACAGGCCGCCGCCTCGCTGGACCGGGGGGCGTTGATGCTGCTCGACTACGGCTACCCCGCGCCGGAGCTGTACGCGCCCAAGCGCCGCCACGGGACGCTGCTGACCTATCGTGGGCACTCCCTGGGTAGCGATCCGTTGCGCCATGTCGGAGAGCAGGACATCACCGCGCACGTCGATTTCACGAGCCTGGCGCGGGCCGGCGAGCGGGCGGGCCTGGAGACGGTTGGGCTGATCGGGCAGGCGGCGCTGCTGCGTCGCCTCGGCCTGGACGGCTACCTGCGTCAACTCGACCGCGCGGCGCTGCCCGCCGCCGAACATGAGGCCAACCGGCGGGCGTTGCTGGCGCTGATGGAGCCGGACGGCCTGGGCACTGTGCAGGGACTGTTGCAAACACGCGGCCTGCCGGGCTTCGATCCGTTCGCAGCCGATACGGACCGCACCGCGGGCACCACCACGCCGGATGCTGCGGGCGTCTGGCTGCCGCTGCTTCGGCCCGGCCAGATGCGCCTGCCCGGCCCCCTGGAAGCCGAGGGGTTCATCGACCTGGAAGCCCAGTGGCAGGAGCTATTCAGCGGCAGCGACGACGACCCGGACGAGCCGGTGCCGTAGCCGTCACCCGGCGGCCGGCGCACTCGACCATGCAGAGACGCCCGGCCGCCAATTTGTGGTGGCCGGGCGTCTGGTGCGCACTCGGCGCGGCTATCCCTGAGCGGGAGCCTTAGCCGTCGGTGTCCTCGACGATGACCAGCTCCTCGTCGCCGAACCCATCGCCGTCGCTGTCAATCTCGATGACCGTCACTTCGATGTCGCGTAGCTCCCACATGGTGGTGTCCCCTGGCCTTCCGCGCCCTGGCGCGTGCTGTACATTCCCCATCCGATGCCCACTCGCATCGCAACTTCACTCTACCACAGGCTCCAGCGGGCGAATAGTCGCGGGGCAGACAGGCGACTCGTAGACCTGCCGACACGCTGCACCGCCCAATGCGGCTACCCTTGAGTTCGTGCAGGCGGCGACGGTGAGCGACCGGGAGGATCAGATGCTTGACGCCATTTTCAACTTCGTGACAACACTCCTCTGGGCCATCCTCAATCTGGTGCTCGGCATCTTCGGCGCGATCTTCTAGGCCGACCGCCGGGAGGCTGATGTGTGCAGTGCTGGCCGCCGAGTACTCGTCCATACTGAAGATGGGGATGACATCAGGGGATGCGCATCCGTCATGTTCATCATGGCGAGCTATTAGTAGCTTGTCACATGAGTATTGATGGGTCGCAGCACGTCATGTCATCCCGACCGACGCGAGCTTGCGAGCGGAGCGGAGGGATCTCGGCAACGGATATCCCGACCTAGAGATCCCTCGATTGCGCTCGCAAGCTCGCTGCACAAATATCGTCACGCTGCGCGCACCGCCTACCCTGCTCGGGATGACAGTGTTGGGCCCTCATATTCT
>JBBQBU010000251.1:0-8241 GCA_038318015.1 Chloroflexota bacterium
GCCCACCTGACGCTCTCGGTTGACCGGGGTGGGGCGCAGGTGACGCGCGTCAAAGTGGGCGGCTAACGACGGTGTGTGGCGGTCGCTGGGACTGTGCCAGGCATGAGGTGACAGCATGAGCAGGCAATCGTGGTGGCCGGCCCGCTTCTGGCCCCAGCGCACGCCGGGCCGGAGTGTCCGCGAATGCGGCTACGACGCCTACGTGGACGAGTTGAGCCAGCGCCTGTACCGTCAGACGGTTAGCGCGGGCGGGGCGGCGGTGGACATCGGCATCTTCGGGCCGGAACTCTTCAAGGGCGACGCCCGGCGACTGGTACACGAGATCGCGCTCGGGAGCGCGGGCGGCGACCCTCTCTCGCCGTAACCTGAAACCGCCCGGCTACCATCCCTCACCCCCCGGCCCCCTCTCCCACGAACGACGGGGCCCCTCCTACAGCCTCCCCGTGTCGCAAGCGAGAGAGGGGGAGTCGTGGGTGGAAACTCCCCTCGCCCACGCATGGGAGAGGGGTTGGGGGTGAGGGCAGCAGGGAACAACAGCACCAACCACACTCTGCATCGGATTGAGCATGAGCAGCGGATTCACCCTCTGGCTTACGGGCCTCTCTGGGGCCGGCAAGTCCACCCTGAGCGCCGGCGTGGCCGAGGCGTTGCGTGCGCGCGGTGAGTGCGTCGAGGTGCTGGACGGCGACGCCGTGCGCGAGACGCTGTCGAAGGGCCTCGGCTTCAGCCGGGAGGACCGCGACACGAACATTCGGCGTATCGGGTTCGTGGCGAAGCTGCTGTCGCGGAACGGCGTGGCGACCGTGGTGGCTGCGATCTCGCCGTACCGCCAGGCACGCGACGCTGTCCGTGCGGAGATCGACACCTTTGTCGAAGTACACGTGTACTGCCCGCTGCCGGAGTTGATCCGCCGCGACGTGAAGGGGTTGTACGAGCGGGCGTTGCGCGGCGACGTGGCGCACTTCACGGGCGTCTCCGACCCGTACGAGGAGCCGCTGAACCCAGAGATCGTGGTAGACACGTCGTCAGAGTCAGTCGAGGCGTCGGTGGCGCGGGTGCTCGGGCGGCTCGAAGCGTTGGGGCATCTGCCGGCGGCAGCGGTCGCTGTACGGAACTGACGGCCGGCGGGTGCGCCCGCCGCGAACCCGTACGAAGAACCGCTACGTACGGGCTGAACCGTTGGCACGATGACGCTCTGCGACCGTCGAGATTGCGTCAGGTAGTCAGTGCGCCTGCATGCGTGGTATCGTCGGCTGGGCGTGGCCGGACGTGCGGCTACAGGGTTCTCTGGCCTGACGTGATGTGGATGGCGTGCGGTGCCGTTGCGGGATCGAACGGGAGGACGATGTGGATCAGCCGATGTACCACGACGGTAACCGTCACCTTCAAGATCAGTTCGATTCACGACGCATCGCCGACCGTATCGAGCAGGTGGTGGTGCACACGCACTTCAGCGATGGCGACCGTGATTTCGTGAACCGGTCAAGCATGTTCTTCCTGGCGACCGCAGACGCAGAAGGGCAGCCTGACGTCTCCTACAAGGGCGGCATGCCCGGCTTCGTGCGGGTCGTGGACGAGCAGACGCTCGCCTTCCCGGACTTCGACGGCAACGGCATGTTCAAGAGTCTCGGCAATATCCTGGTCAACCCAAAGGTGGGTCTGCTCTTCGTCGACTTCGAGCATCCTGATCGGATGCGGGTGAACGGCACCGCCAGCGTCTCGGACGATGACCCATTGCTGGGGAAGATCCCCGGCGCGCAACTGATTGTGCGGGTGCGCGCCGAGCGGATCTTTCCGAACTGCCCGCGCTACGTTCACCACATGCAACTGGTCGAACCTTCGGTTTACGCGCCGGGTCAGGCGCACGAGCCTCCTGAGCCCGAATGGAAACGGATGGACGTGTTCCGTGACGCTCTGCCGCAGAAGAAGGCGAACGATGGGTGCGGCTCGGCCTGACGTGCCGCTAGCCACACCCGCCGGACAGCGCGTGCCACGGGATCTGGATTCGCCGCCAATCCAGCACCGCTATGTAGCCGGCGCGTTGGCACCGGTTGCTCGTAGGGCATGGTGCCGCCACGCTCGCAAGGTCGCCGCGTGCTGATCTGGCTCCCGCCCCCTCCCCTGCCACGATCAGGTCATCCTGAGCGCAACACCGTGAGGCCCGGCCGCCGGTGAGGCCCAGAATAACCCCCGGCTGCCTTTTCGCGAGCCGTTGGCCTGCTGAGGCCCGATTCTGGCCGGTACTTCTGGCTAGGTGATCCGGGCGGAATGACCCATATCGCGTTGGCCGTCCCCTGCCGTTGTGATGTTGGCAGAGGGATCGTCACCGGTCGTTCCGCCAACACCGATCGCTCGCCAGCCTGCAACCGCGCGCCAGTGGACACCATCCGCTGCCGGCGTGTTGCCGAAAGGACCCGCCCCGATGAGCCAGACCCCGGCAGTGACTATCCCGCTGGCCGCGAAGCGCCCAACAGCGCCGCCGAAGCCAAGCCCCTCGCGGACGCCGTACCGCGCCCTGCCGGGGACACCGTTCAGCGCGGCGTTGCGAGCCGCAGCCAACGAAGCCCTGCTGTCACAGGCCCAGTACGCCAACCCGTCGGCCGCACGCATCGGCGCACCCAACGACCCGATGAGCGCCGGCAACGCAGGCGCATTCGGCGCGGGCGTGTCCGGCAGCATGCCTGGCCTGCCAGGGATGCCCGGTCTCCCGGGGATGCCCGGCGCTGTCATGCAGGCGCCCGCCGGCATCGACGCACGCCTCTGGGAGAGCCTCACGCGCGGCGCGACCTTCCCGATCCAGCCGGCCAACGCTGGCGCACCCGTTCAAACAGTTGCAGCCGGCGCGCCCACCGAGCCGGCCGTGCAGGCCATCACCCCGACCATGATCCGCGAGAGCCAGCAAGCATTCCTCGGCTCAATCAAGGGGTCAGACCAGACCAGCGTCAACGAGTATGAGAGCGTCGCACAGGCACGCGCCTGGGGCTATTCATCCTGCTCGGCGGCGTCGCTGACGGCGGTGCTGCGTGCGGCGGGCCAGGATGTCCGCATCGTCGATGTGATGAACGAGATGCCCGGCGGCATGACCATCAAGCTTGGCCTCGTGTCGCGGCCGTCGCTGGTCAACGCGGCCAACGCGTTCGGCGCGAAGGCGACCGATGACGTGACCAGCTACGAAGCCTTGAAGCAGGCCACCGAGAACGGCCAGCCCGTCCTGGTAGATATCCGCAACGGCAAGTTCTCTGAAGGCCATTGGATCGTCGTCACCGGCGTTGATGACAACGGTGTCCAGTGCGCCGACAGCTCGCGCTACAACCTGACCTCGATCCCGCGTGGGGAGTTCCTCCCATCCTGGAGCAGCCGCGGTATCCGCCTTGAAGGCCTCTCCCCGACCCCGTCCGCGCCAACCGCTGCGCCAGCGCGCACCAACGTCAAGTCGGCCTGATCGGGAGGACGTGCCCACGATGCAGCTCTTTCCAACCTCCGCCACCCAGGGCAGCTCAGGTGCGTCCGACGCGCAAGGGGCCGATGCCCGCGCGGCGAACGACCCAACCGGCGGCGATGCCTTCCGGACGGCGCTCACCAGCGCCCGCCAGAGCACGAACCGCGCGGCACCGTCCGACCGCAAGCCCGGCCGCTCCGGCGCGTCGCCGTCCGGTGATGGCGGCGAGACGCTGGAGGCTGACGCGGCCGACCTGCACGATGTCACGCCCGCGATGCTCGAAGCCGATGCGCTGGCGGCCCTCCTGCCAATCCTGACGCCTGTGACGTTCACCCCACCCCCGCTGCCTACGGTAACCACGGCCGGGCCGGCTCCCAGCAATGGGAATGCGGCCCTCGGCGTGGGGGGCAGCAGCGGGCAGTCCAGCCCCACCGTCGAGAGCACGGTAGGTACCGACTTCAAAGCCCTGCCGCCCGGCATCGGCCCGGCCATGCCAGCTCAAGGGCAGGCCGAGACAGCCGCGCCCACTGCATCATCCGCCCCCGGCGCACCAGCCGCCGGCACCGCCCCCGGTGTCGCGCAGGCAGCCGGTGCAGGAGTACCCTCTTCCGCATCTGCCCCGATCTTCGCGCCCTCACAGGCTGCCGCCATCATGCGGCTGCTCCGACCGACCACCGGCGAGCAGTCGGCACCGGCCAGCCTACTGGCGAATGCGGCCAGCACGACAGGCGGCAACGCCGTGGCCCCACCGACCACCGAGGGTAGCAGCACGGTAGCTGGCGCGACGGCATCAGCAGCAGCGACAGCAACCACCGCCCCCGCGCCGACGGCACCGGCCCGAGGCCCCCAGCCGATGCCGTCGATCAGTGCCACGGTGAACGGTGCGCCGCCGCAGTCAACACCCACCGCCCCATCCGGAGCCTCGACGCAGGGCCTCGTGGCTGCTGCACAGGCGCTTTTCGGCAACACGAGCAACGCCCCGACAACGGGCACCGCAACTGGTCCCGCTGCCACCACTTCGACCTGGACGACGCCCACCGTGCAGCCGCTCGGAGCCGCGCAAAGTTCGACCTGGGCCGACTTCGCGGCAGAGTTTGAGGCGCGGATCATCGCGGCCACCGGCCCGACCACCACCCGGACTGCCGGAGCTACCGGTGCGCCCGCCGGCCTGATGGCCCCGGCTGATGGGGCCGCCGTCGTGGCGGCCGGCTCAACGGCCGAAGCCGCCGGTGCCTCGCCCGCTGCCGGCGTGCACCTGCCGGGCATCGCGGTCGCCGGCAGCGGCAACGCGTCGGCCTCAACGGGCGGCACCTTCGCCGAGAGCCTGGAGGCCAGCGCGGTCACGGACGCGGCTGCGAAGCCCGTGCAAAGCTCCGAGTCCCCGGCCGAGCTACATGCCGCCATCGGCCCGACGAACGTCCAGCACATTGGGCAGGCCCAGGCCACGGGCGACACCCAGCCGGCCGCCGCCACTGCGGTGCCCGTCGCGTCACAGATCGCCGACGCCGCCATGACAGCAGCCCGCCGCCCCGGCCAGAGCATCGAGATGGTGCTCCAGCCGGAAGGCCTCGGCAGCGTCTCGATCAAAGTGGTTATCGAGCGGGCCGGCCTCAGCGTGCACCTTTCCGTGGACAACGCCGGCACGCGCGACATCGTGCAGGCCAGTTGGCCCCAGCTGCAGCAGGCGTTTGAGCAGCGCGGCCTGACCGTTCAGGCGCTGCTGCTCGACCTCTCGGGCGGCCGGGGCGGCAGCGAAGCGTTCCAGAACTTCCAGCAGTTCAGCGGGCAGCACTTCGGTGGACAGCAGGCCAACGGCCAGCAGTCGGCTGGGCAGCAGTCTCGCAACGGGTCCGCCAGTGCAGGCGGACAGGACACGACCCCCAGCGGAGCGATTGACGAGGGGTCACGCCCCCAACCCGGCACGGGCCTTTCAGCCCGCGTCGACTACCGGATCTAGAGGAGGGTTGGCGATGGCCGTCAGCACCGTGGGCAACACCAGTAGCGCCGCTGCCGCGAACACCGATACCGCCACCAAGAAGGGCCTTGGGGCCGCCGCCGGCATGGGCAAGGACGACTTCATGCAGCTCCTGATCGCCCAGTTGCGGAATCAGGATCCGATGAAGCCGATGGAAGACAAGGAGTTCATCAGCCAGTTGGCCCAGTTCAGCGCACTGGAAGCCACCGAGAAGATGACCGCGCAGATGGAGGAGCTGACCAGTGCCGGCCTCATCACACAGGCCGCGACGCTGCTCGGGAAGCAAGTCACCGCCAAGCTGACGACTGGCGAGGTGGTGTCCGGGGTCGTCAGTCAGGTCAAGATCGTCAGCGGCAAGCCCGTCGCCGTGGTCAACGGGACCGAGCTTGAGGCGTCGCTGATTACCTCCATTGGGACCACCGGTACGGCGGCCGCCAGCGCCCCAGCCACCGGGGCCACGCCCGCCGCGACCACGCCCGCCGCGACCACGAACGCGGCGGCAGCGAACGCCGCAGCCTACCCCGCCACCACGGGCGGCCGGTAATACCGCCGCCCTCCACCGACGACGCTCCGCCACGCACCTGACCAACGCGCTGATCCACCGACTTTTCACCGTCGGGGCGCACCAGCCCCCGACCCCGGACGCCGGGCACGACGAGGCCCGCCGCGTCACATGAGGGAGACTCACCGCCATGATGCGTTCACTGTTCTCGGCCATCTCGGGCCTCAAGGGCCATCAGACGATGATGGACGTCGTTGGGAACAACATCGCGAACGTCAATACGACGGCTTTCAAGTCTGGGCGCATCACCTTCCAGGACATCATCAGCCAGACGCTGCGCGGCGCGCAGGCTCCGAGTGCGACGCAGGGCGGCCTCAACCCGATGCAGGTCGGCTTGGGCATGCAGACTGGCTCGATTGACGCCATCATGACGCAGGGCAACTTGCAGTCCACCGGCAAGCCGACCGACGTTGCCATCCAGGGCGACGGCTTCTTCCAGGTGTCAGACGGCACCAACACCTTCTACACCCGCGACGGTAACTTCACCATCGACAGCGCGGGCGCACTGGTCCACGCCGCGACGGGCTTGAAGCTGGTCCCGGCCGTGACAATCCCGACTGGTGCCACGAACGTGAACATCGCCCAGAACGGCCAGGTTTCCTGGACGGTCGGTGCGACCGTCACCGTGGGACCGATAATCACGCTCGCGAACTTCACCAACCCCGCTGGCCTGACCCGCTCGGGGAACGATCTGTATCAGATCAGCAACAACTCGGGCGCGGCGACGCCTGGCAACCCGGGCGTGGGTGGTCTGGGCACCCTTCAGGCGGGCTTCCTGGAGATGTCTAACGTAGACCTCGCGGTGCAGTTCACCAACATGATCATCGCGCAGCGCGGTTTCCAGGCGAACTCGCGCGTCATCACCGCGTCAGACGAGATCCTGCAAGACCTCGTGAACATCAAGCGGTAGGTGCGGCTGGCTCGTCGGTGTAGGCCGACGAGCCGCGGTACCGCCTTGTCGCTGCTTGCCCGCTGCATCGGGCTGGCACGCGGCCCGGCACCGCTCGCGCATCCGTTGTCCCCGCGCTTGCACCCGCGAGCCGGGGGCTTCTTTGTGCCCGATCATCTGTTGCCCGCATCTCCGCGCCTGGTCGCCCGAGCCGCGCAGCCCCTGCCGCCGACTTCGCCGGCCGCCGCGTCTCAGCGCTGGGCTTCAGCCGAGGACCAACAGCATCAGCCCGGCCGCGATGGCGACGGAGCCGGGCACCCGCTGCCGCCCATATCCCTCGTGCAGCACGGCTGCGCCCAGGAGCGCCGCCAGCACCACGGACACCTCGCGGGCCGCAGCCACGTAGCTGACGGGGCCAGCGATAGGGCCAGCAGATTCCAGACAGCGTGTGCGACGGCCACCTCCAGCACCAACGACAGGGCCACACTACTCACGAGGGCGACTCTCCAGGCGCAGCGTCGAAGGTTGGCACCGGTACCGCCGATGGCGCTTGTGAGATCCTTCGCAGGCTTCAGGATGACATAGGGCTAGCCTGTCTGCGGCCAGTGCGGCGACAGGATGCTACGAGTAGCGGTCGGGGTATCCTCGGGGTGGCGTTCCGTCTGCCTGAGGGTGGCCTTGCGACCGACAGGGGCGGCCGGTCAGGTGCCCTGGTGTCCGAGCGCCAGATGCACTGACCCCAACTTGCCGCGCTCCCCGACGATGCCGGCCGGCCCGACGCAACTGGGGCAGCCGCTCTCGCACGGACAACGCAGCGCCAACTCGGCGGCAGCGCGCAACAGGTCATGGCGCATGGCGTACAGCCGTTCGGAGAAACCGACCCCGGCCGGCACGCTCTCATAGAGGAAGATGGTCGGGCGGCCAGTGAACGGCGACTTGACCTGGGGCACCACGCCGACATCGCGCGGATCGCACATCAGGTAGATCGGCGCGATGGCCCGCAGCAGGCTCGCCAGCCCCACGAGGCCGCCCTCGACCTCCTCGCGCGGCAAGTCCGCCGTGCGCGACTCGGGCAGCGCCAGCCAGAAGGCCGTCGTCTGTAGCTCCTCTTCGGGAAGGTGGATCTTGCCCCAGCCGATGTTCTCGTGCGAGTCAAACTTGATCTTCTTGAAGATGGTTGGCTGATAGGTGACACTGACCTCGCCGTGCGCGAAGCACACCCCCCACCCCCCGGCCCCCACACCCCCAAGCGGGAGATGGGGGGCACGCGGCGCCCGACCATGCGCCGGTCACCCCCCCCCCAGCGCCCCGTAGGGGTGACGCCCCACCCGCCCCCCGACCCGCCCCCCAAAACCCCCTACTTGACACCCACAACC
>JBBQBU010000252.1:0-8202 GCA_038318015.1 Chloroflexota bacterium
GCCATGTGCGCCTGAACTTACGGGGCGGTCAGCGAGGTGTTCGCGCGGGAGAAGACGCTCGTGATGCTGCCGCCGAGCGTGGTCATGATGACGATGGAAACGATCGAGATCAGAACGATGATGAGCGCGTACTCGACGAGCCCCTGGCCCTTGCCCGTCTTGACTGCCAGCATGTTCAGGTAGTACCGCAGAATATCGACCATGATGCCCTCCGTGATTCTGTCGTGATGTGATGCACTGAAGATGTCGCTTCGGCGCATCAGGATCGGTTCTCTGTGCGCTTCATAGTCGAAAACGCCGGGGCTGCGGCCGAAGTGACGGGCGATGTCACCCGTCTCCGAGATATAGCCCGACCGGGTACTGGCGTAGTCCATTCGCTCACATCGGAGCGGAACCCGCGGCTCCGGCGCGGGTTCGTCAGCAGGCACAGCGTGAAGGCGAAGTACAGCAGGCCCAGCACCCGGCCGTAGCTATAGAGGTCGGCCCAGACCAGCGGCCCGGTCCCCAGGGCCAGCGCCGCCTGGAGCCACAGTAGCCACGCGAACACATCGCGGCGCTCCAGCAACTTCGTCAAGCCGATGACGACGATGGCCGCACTGGCGACGATGATGGTGGCTTCGGCTAGCACGTTGCTGGTAGGCACCGGCTCGCCCAGCATCGGCGGGTGCCAGCCGAGCAGCAGCCCGAAGCGATAGTACATGCCGCCGAACGGCACGCCGAAGTTGGTAGGCGACTGCGCCGACGGCAAGCTGCCGAGCCGTGCCAGTATCCAGAGGTGCCAGCCGATGGGCATGGTCAGCGGCAGCAGATACGCTGCGCCGCGTCGCCAGTCCCAGCGGGCCAGCGCGTACAGCCCGAAGCCGATGGGCACCAGGATGCTCGGTTCGCGGGCCAGGACTGCCAGCGCCAGCACGACGCCGGCGGGCCAATGGCGGCAGCGCACGGCTAACGCCACGCCGGCCACGACCAATGCCAACGAGAGCGGCTCGGCCAGCATCGCCGTCACGCCGATCAGTATGGGTGGGCTGAAGGCGTAGCCGAGCGCAAACCAGCGACTCGCACCGAACTGGCGCAGCAGGTCCACGCAGGCGACGGTGCCGCCCAGCACTGCCAGCAGGTTGACGGCCAGCAACGCCCAGGGGATCGCCGCCGGCTGCCCGAGCGCCAGCGCCCAGGCCGCAAGCGGGTAGAGGATGCGCGCGTAGCGATACGCAGGTGCATCCAGGAACGCTTCGGGGTCCGGCGACCGCAGGAATGGGTCGTGGGCGATGTTGAAGAACCACTGGCCGTCGTAGCCGACGCCCGGCTGCACCATCGTCGTCGGGGACCAGAAGCGTTGTGCTGGTAGCAGATCGCCAATGCGGATCGGTCCGGTCGGGTTGTAGTCGAACGCCCGCAGCGTGACGAATGTCACCAGCAGGTAGCCGGCCAGGACGACCAGCCCGGGTAGCATGGCCGCGCGCAGCCAGCCGTCAGCATGGTTCGTGCGGGCGGGGCGCGTGGACATGTCAACCTCCCGTGGCGGCGTGGCCGCGTGCCGCTCGTGCGGGCAGGCCCGCAGGGTGCGAGCTAGCGCGCCGGGTCGGCCAGCGTGTCTGTGCGGTCGAAGACGAGCGCCTGCGCGTCCTGGTAGGTGAGCGTCCAGGCGGGCGACTCGCGGACGGCGGCGACGAGGCCCGCCTGTGTCAACGGGTTGAGGGCCAATCGGGTGATGCCGTGGGCTGCAACTCGGCGCTCCCACGAGACGTGTCCTCGGCTGATCGCGCCGTAGTCGTCCCAGATGTCGGCTGGGTGTAGCTCAAAGCGGTTGTCCACGAAGACGCGCGTGTCCGGAGCCAGCCGCCACGAGATGTAGGCGCTCCAGTCCGTGTCGTTGAACAGGTGGCCCGGCTGCGGGTGTGCCGCCAGGTACTCCGCCACGGCGACCGGCGTGTCGGCCCCCAGCAGGGCCGTGCGCGCGGGCGGCAGCGGCAGACGCTCGCGCGACCACGGCAGCGCCGCCACCACCAGCAGCCCGAACAACGCCACGCAGACGACGTTCAGGACCGGCGACCCGACCGGCAGCGGCCCCGGGTGCGGCAGCCAGCGCGGCCCCGGTCGCTGGGACAGTTCGGTCAGCCCGCGCGCCACGAACGGCACCAGCACTAGCGACCACCACAGGATGTGGCGCACTGACGACACCGCCAGCACGCCGAAGCCGAGCAGCAGCAGGCCTTCCGTCAGGCGCGGGCGCACTCCCACCCCCAGTAGGCCGATCAGCAGCAGCACCGAGCCGTAGAACAGCCCGCCGTATGCCGTTCGGATCTCCGGCGCGCCCCACTCGACGCCCAGCACGCCGATGGCCGTGCCGCCGCCGTTGAACAGCACCGTGTCGCTGACATACGAGACGAGGCCGACGCCGTACGGGTTGAGCAGCGGCGCGAGGGCGCACGAGACCGCCAGCAGCACTGCCCATCGAAGCGGTGCCATCTCACCCGTGCGGTACCGCTCGACGGCGGCGGCCAGCACTCTGGCCCCGAGCAGCGGATAGATCAGGATGAATGAGCCGTGGACGTTCGCCCAGAAGATGACCGCCAGCGCCACGGCCAGGACACCCCATCCTGAGCGCGGTGGGTATAGCGCCGCCCGCAGGACGACCAGGAACGGCAGCACCGCCAGCAGTTGCGGGCGCACGGCCAGCCCCGGCACGAACAGGATGACGGACAGCCCGGCCGCCAGCGCCGCGATGCGCGGGCCGGCGCCGGCTCGGCGGCACGCACCGGCCAGCAGCAGCGCCGCGCCGATGGCGACCACCGACCGCAGCGCCAGCCCAAGCTGGACCCCGCCGGCGTCATGCAGCAGTGAGATCAGTACTTTCGCCAGCCATTGGCCGTCTACCTGCGACCCGCGCACCGGCGTATACAGCAGGGGGTCCGTCGTCGGCAGCGCCCCAAGCGCGCGAATGTCCCCGCCCAGGCGTACACTCCACCAGTAGTCGATCGGCTCCATCGGCTGGAGCGCGCACGCCAGCGCTGCGGCTACGACGACCAATCCGAGCCAGACGTGTTCGAGTGTCAGCAGGCGCAGGCCGGCCGACGCTTGCACGTGATCAGCGGGGCGCATCACAGGGAGCGGCTGCTCTGCGGAATGCGCCATCCTGCCAGCCTCAGGCTTCGCCGCACGCGCCGGGGCGTGCCGTAAGCGAAAGACGCCAAACAGCGTGCCAGTCATGCGGGCATGCCATTGGCCGCGCCTCCGCACGGGCGAGTGCTGGCGTTGCAGGTGTCATCAGCCGCTCCCGTGGGTCGAGATGTCGCGACGTTCGGTCCAACGGCGCGACCGGAAGCCAGGGGACGGCCCCACCTGCTGACCATGCGTAGTCCGGGTGGCTGATCCCCCAGGGTGGGCTATGGAGGGGCGCGTCAGCCGGTTGGGCGCAGCCGGATCATGTCGGCGCGAGGCTGAAGCCAGGTCGGCGCGCGGTTGTCGCGCTCCCGATCAGACCGTGACTCGACGCTCAATGCCTCGGCCAGCTCCAGGAGCGGCCGGAGGTCTGGGCACTCGGGGTAGTCTGCAACACACGACTCAATGCTGTCCCCATCCGTGAGTCGGTCGAGGCAGATCGCGAGTACCTCTTCGAACAATTCATCCATGTTCCCGTCACCCTCCTGATGATGTAACGCGCGCAGCGGAGCGATGGGGACCGCCCATTCGGATCATCCTTTCCTGAAGGGAGACTTGCAACACTGCGATCCAGGCGTTTGATGCACGGCTGCAGACCTACCATGTCGGCCCTGCTGCCTAGTGTTGGGCGCACCGTGGAGCCTGTGCGTGCCTCTGATATACTCGCAAGCCTGTGACGACGCCGTAGACGGCGAACACGGGAGCATGGATGACCCAGGGTTCACAGACGATCACGACTGGTGGCTCGGCCACCAGTCCTCGCGTAGCGCCACCTCGTAGTTCATCCGCATCACTCCGCAAGGCGCTCGGGCGTGACTGGGCGACTGCCTGGCTGTTCCTGTTCCCGTGCATGCTCGTCATCGTCGGGCTTATTGCCTACCCGTTCTTCTCCGCCATCCTGCTCAGCTTCCAGGCGAAGCTCGTTGGTGCGCCAGCCACCTGGGTCGGCTTTCAGAACTACAACGAGTTGCTGTTTGGCCGCGATGTGGGCGGCATCTTCCGGCACTCCGTCGTGGTGTCGATCACATTCGTCGTTGCCGCACAGGCGATGAAGGCCGTGCTTGGCCTGTTGATGGCGCTGCTGCTGAACGAGCAGTTTCCGTTTCGGATGTTCGTGCGCGGCGTCTTCTTCATCCCCTGGGCCATCCCCACGCTGATCGCCGGCCTGACCTGGAAGTGGATGTACGATCCGACGCCCATCGGCCTGCTGAACATGATCGCGATTCGTCTCGGCCTGACCACGGACCTGATCCAGTGGCTCGGCAACTACAACATGGCGTTGTGGTCGGTGACGGTGGCGGTGGTCTGGGCCAGCACCCCGTTCTGGGCGATGATGCTGCTGGCCGGCCTCCAAGCGATCTCGTCCGAGCAATACGAAGCCTCAGAGATTGACGGCGCGGATGTCTTCCAGCGGTTCTGGAACATCACGCTGCCGGGCATCTCGAACGTGCTGATCATCACCTTCATGCTGTCAACCATCTGGACGGCGAACAGCATCAACTTCGTGTACGTGCTGACTGGCGGCGGCCCTGCCAACGCCACCATGATCTTTCCGCTGCTGGCCTACCAGATTGGTGTGGCCGGGGCGCAGCGCCTGGGGATGGGCGCAACCATCTCGTTGTTCTTCTTCCCGGTGTTCCTGGTGATGATCTACTTCCTCACCAAGCGGATGCTGGCTGAAGAAAAATAGCGCTCACCTTCCGGGTTGCCCTGAGGGTGGGCGTCCGTGACCGAGGCGCTGCGAGACGCGCCGACCGTACGCCGTAGTTCGCGCGCCAGTGTGCGCCACAGTGAGGACCGCATGGCACTTGCGATGACGCGCCGCCAGGCCAGAAACACCAAGCTCTCCATCATCAGCCTGGGCCTGGTCATCTTCGGTATCTGGACGCTTGCGCCGCTCTACTGGATCGTCGTCACGTCCATTAAGCCAAACCTGCTGATCTACCGGGAGCCATCGTTGTTCCCCAGTCAGATCACGTTTGACCACTACGCCTTTGTGCTGGACAAGACGCCGTTCTTGCTCTACGTCAAGAACAGCTTCCTGGTCACGATCTCCACGACGGTGCTGTCGTGCATCGTCGGGACGCTGGCGGCCTACTCGATTACGCGCCTGCAGTTTGTGGGGCGCGAATGGGTAGCACGGTCGGTGGTGGTCACGTACCTCGTGCCGGTGTCGCTGCTGTTCATCCCGATGTTCCAGGTGATCTACACCCTGGGCTTGATGGACAACGTCCTCGGCTTGATGGTGGTGTACCTGACCTTCACGGTGCCGTTCGCCACCTGGATGATGATCGGCTACTTCCGTGACGTGCCGACCGAGATTGAAGACGCGGCGCTGGTTGACGGCTGCTCACGCATTCAATCCCTGGTCCTGATCATGCTGCCGCTGGCGCTGCCGGCGCTTGCGGTCGTGGCACTCTTCTCGTTCACGCTATCGTGGAACGAGTTCCTGTACGCGCTGGTGTTCATCGGCAGCGACTCGCAGAAGACGCTGACGCTCGGCCTGATCGGGCTGGTGCGCGGCGACACTTTTCCATGGGGTCCAATGATGGCGGCATCCCTGCTCGGTGCTCTGCCGCCAGTCGTGGTCTACATCATCTCTCAGAAGTGGGTCGTTTCAGGCCTGTCTGCTGGGGGTGTCAAGGGATAAATGGGAGGACCATTCGTGGCAACAACGAGACGATTCCTGGCCCGACGCGATTTCCTGCGCTTCATGACCGCCGGCGTGGGCGTACTCGCCGCCGCCTGTAGCTCGGCGCCGGCAGCGGCCCCGACCGCCGCGCCTGCGAAGCCGGCGGAAACCAAGCCTGCTGAGACGAAGCCGGCCGCACCGGCTGCTTCTCCGGCCGCTGGTGCATCACCGGCTGCCGCTGCTTCGCCTGCAGCTGGCGCATCGCCGGCCGCGTCTCCGGCAGCCGGCGCCTCGCCTGCTGCCAAGCCGGCAGCGGCCATGCCCGCGTTCAAGTCCACCGGCTCGAAGCTGACCATCTGGGGCTGGCAGAGCTTCACCCCCGAGGGTGACAAGGCGCTTGGCGACCAGATGAAGGCCTGGGGCAGCGCGAACGGCACCGACGTCGAGTACGTGGTGATCGAGAACGCGCAGTTCCCGCAGAAGCTGGCCGCAGCCATTGAGGCGCGCGCCACGCCTGACATCACCATGCTGACCAACCCCACCGACGTGATGAACTTCGCCTCGCGCGACCTGTTCGTGGACGTGGCCGATGTCTTCAACGCGGCCAACAGCCAGGAGGGCGGCTTCTTCGACTACGTGAGGGAGTACTACGCGGTCGGTAGCTCGCAGTTCGCCGTCCCGTTCGAGGCCGACACGTCGCCGTTGTTCACCCGCCTGGACCTCGTGGAGAAGGCCACCGGCCGCCGCGAGCCGCCGAAGACGCTGGACGAGCTGACTGAGGTCGCCAAGAAGATCAACCAGCCGCCCAACCTCTACGCGCTGGGCATCACCCTGGGGCGTACGCCCGACGGCGAGGGCGAGGCGGTCCAGTTAATCTGGAACGAGGGCGGCTCGCTGGTCACCAAGGACGGCAAGCCGAACCTGGACGCGCAGGGCACCATCGACGCGATGACCCGCATCAAGGGCTGGTGGGACGACAAGCTTATCCCGCCGGGCTCGACTACCTGGGACGACACTGGCAACAACTCGGCGTACCAGGCCAAGCAGGTCGCGTTCGTTCGCAACCCACCTTCCATCTACGCCTGGATGCAGACAAATGACCAGGAGTTGCTGAAGAACTCCACGATGGCGGCCTTCCCGGCTGGCAAGGGCGGTAGCTTCTCGTCGTCGGGTGCGTGGTCGTGGTCGGTGTTCAAGGCCAGCAAGAACGTCGACGGCGCGAAGGATCTCATCGTCAACCTGATGGATCCGAAGAAGCTCCAGACGGTGTACGAGGCTGTTGGCGGGCGCTGGTACCCGATCTACAAGAACGGCCCGAAGCACGAGTACTGGATGTCGCGCGAGATCTACAAGTTCTACCCGGATCTGCTGGCGGGTGGACGCGGCCTCTGGTACCCGTCGTCGCCGGAGCCGAAGCTGATGGCGGCGCTTGGTGAAGTGCGGACCCGAAACGTGCTCCCGGACATGGTCCAGGACATTGTGGTGAAGGGGACACCCGTCGCGCAGGCCGTCAAGACGGCGCATGACGCGATGACCGAGATCTTCAAGTCGCGCGGCGCGAACGTCTAGCGTTCGCGCCTTCTCGAACACAGCGGGGGCAGGTAGCTGAGCAATCGGCGTCCTGCCCCCTCGTTCGTTGGTCAGGCAGCCTGGTCACGGTGCGACCGAAACCGCTTTGCCGCCGCTTCGACCGCAGGCGTGTCTACTCGGCGTCGGCCATCAGTTCCTGCCAGCTTGCGGCTGTGAGGAGACGCTCGGCTAACCGGTCTAGGGAGTCGGCGTCGGTGAGGGTGTCAAGGCGTGCATGTACGGCCTCGTTCGGCTGCCCGAGTCGCGCCGCGCCGAAGAGCATGATCAGCCGGCGCGCTTCCTGTGCGCGCCCCGACTCCAAACCCTGCTCATGGCCCTCCTCACGGCCCTCCTCACGGCCCTCCTCACGGCCCTCCTCACGGCCTTGCCGACGGCCGAGCGCCACGCCTTCTTCGCGGCCTTCCTCAAGGATCGCCTGGTACGTTGTCGACTCACGCATCTGTCGCACCCTTCGTAACACGTGTCTGCCCACGTCTGCATGATACCGTAGGCCCATCAGGATCAGGGTGCTGGCCCACAATTCAGGGATCGTTTCAGGCGGTGCGTCGCGGGTCAGGCGCGCATCCATCTGGGCCACCACGTCGGTCAGCGCGGCCGGCTCGATGCGCGCCAACGGGGCCAGCGGCAACAGCGCCAGACTCCCCTGTAGGAACTCCTCGACCGGGCGTTCCCAGATACGGATCACCTGGAACTGAAACACAATCGTCTGGCGTCCGCTCGGCCCGAACTGCTCGTAGCGGCCGGACAGTCCGGGGCCGTCAGCCTGGGGCCGCAGCAGCACCACCGTCGATTCAACGGGTAGCTCGTGGCGACGCAGC
>JBBQBU010000253.1:0-8201 GCA_038318015.1 Chloroflexota bacterium
TCGGTCGGCACCGCGATGCCAACGTGAATCCGCTTCTTCTTCAGGATCTTGTCGCCAGCGAACGAGACGTTTACTTCGGGAATGACTCGCAACGTCAGGGCGCACGCCTTGACGATCAGGTCGTTGACGGAGATGCGCCGCGCGCCCTCCGCCAGTTGGGCGTTGATCTGCACGCGCAGAGCCAGCAGGTCCGTCACGTCGATTAGCGCCGTCAGGAAGAAGTGCGGGGCCGATTGGAGCGATTCCACCATCCGCTTGCCGGTGATCTTGCGGATGTTGCTGAGCGGAACCTCTTCGACCTCCTGGTCAGGGCTAGCCTGACTGGCGGCCGGCGCTGATGCCGCCGCTTGAGCTTGGGGTGCAGCCGCTGCCGCTCCTTCTGACTCCTGATTCCTAGCTCCTGACTCCTGCCCCGTGCCGGCCTTCGCCGCCTGCTCCACGTCCGCGCGGATGACCCGGCCACCGGGGCCGCTGCCCTGGACCGCCGCGAGATCAACGCCCAACTCACGAGCCACCGCCCGGGCCATCGGGGACGCTTTCACGTCGCCGGTTGCTTCGGTGGAGGCGGCCTGCGCCGGGGCCGTCGATGCTGCCGCCGCGCCGCCGCCCGGGGCCGACGCGCTGTCGCCGGCCGGGAAGCCGTAGCCGTAGCTGCGCTGGGTCTCAGCCGGAGCCTTCTCCTGCTCGGTCGGTGCCCTCTTCTCGTCTGTCGCGGGAGCCGCCTCCGGCTCGGCCTTCGCGGCGCTCTCGCCGGGGGCCGCCGGAGCAGTCGCCTCGGCCGGCTCCCCTCTCCCGCTTGCGGGGGAGGGGCTGGGGGTGGGGGGTGCCCCCGGCTCCTTCGCGGAGCCGTCCCCAATCAGCATGATGGGCTGGCCGATGGGCACCGTCTGCCCTTCCTGGACGAGCACCTTCTCGACGGTTCCGGACTCGTACGCTTCGAGTTCCATCGTCGCCTTGTCGGTCTCGATCTCCAGTAGGATGTCGCCCTTGTTGACCTGATCGCCGGGCTGCTTCAGCCACTTGGCGATGGTCCCCTCAGTCATCGTGTCACTGAGGCGGGGCATCGTGACTTCAGCCACGGGTACCCCCTGCAATGACCAGCCCGCTGGCTCGCCGCGCCCCGCCCGAGGCCGCCAGCGTCGCCCGCACCGCGTCCACCAGATGCTGGGCTGTGGGCAGCGCCGACAACTCCATCACCTTCGAGTACGGCAGCGCCACTTCGGCCGCTGCGATCCGCCGGACTGGCGCGTCCAGGTAGTCGAAGGCGTATTCCTGGATCGTCGCGGCCACTTCTGCGCCGATGCCGTACGACCGCCAGTCCTCTTCGAAGACGACCGCGCGGTTCGTCTTCTTCACGGACGCAATGATCGTGTTACGGTCGAGCGGGCGCAGGGAGCGCAGGTCGACCACTTCCGCGTCGATGCCGTAGTCGTTCGCCAACTGCTCGGCCACGTTCATCGCGACGGCGGCCATCCGCGAGTACGCGATGATGGTGACGTCCTTGCCCTGCCGCTTCACGTCGGCGGTCCCCAGCGGGATCACGTCGTCGGGGCCGTCCTCCGGCACCTCGCCGCGCGTGTTGTAGAGGGCCAGGTTCTCCAGGAAGATGACCGGGTCGTTGTCGCGGATGGCAGCCTTCAAGAGCCCGCGTGCGTCGGCCGGGGTGGACGGGGCCACCACCTTCAGGCCCGGCACGTGCGCGAACCAGACTTCCGGGTTCTGCGAGTGGGTGGCCGCCAACTGCTGGCCGCCGCCGCCGGGCGTCCGAATGACCATCGGCACCGTGGACTGCCCGCCGAACATGTAGTGGATCTTGGCCGCGTGGTTCACGATCTGGTCGATGGCGAGCATGATGAAGTTGATCGTCATGATCTCGACGACGGGACGGAGCCCCAGCATCGCCGCGCCAATCGCTGCCCCCACGAAGCCCTCTTCGGCAATCGGCGTGTCGCGCACGCGCTTCTCGCCGAACTCCTGGAGAAGGCCCGCCGTGATCTTGTACGAGCCTTCGAAGACCCCGATCTCTTCGCCCATCAGCAGGACGTTTTCGTCGCGCAGCATCTCGTCGCGCAGCGTGTCATGCAGGGCCTGACGGAAGGTCATCACCGCCATCGTTCAGCGGCCTCCCAGGTCGCCGACCTCGGCGAGGCCGGTGTGGTCGCCGGGCAAGGTCCGATCAATGTTCGGCACCTCAGACGCATAGTCGAACATGTACAGATCCTTCGGGTCCGGATCCGGTGATTCGTCAGCGTAGGCTACCGACGCTTCCACCGCCCGGTTCACCTGGTCGTCAATCTGCTTCAGGCCGTTCTCGTCGAGCAGTTCCGCTTCAAGGAGCGCTCGGCCAAACGCCGGGATCGGGTCATGGGCGCGGCCCTGCTCCACGTACTCACGCGGGCGGTACCGGTCCGGGTCCACGACGGAGTGGCCGCGATGGCGGAAGCTGACGGCCTCGAGCACGGTCGGCAGCTTCTCTTTGCGGGCTAGCTCCACCGCACGCAGAGCTGCGTCGCGCACGGCCAACAGGTCGTTGCCATCGACGCGCTCGGCGTTCATGCCAAAGGCGCACGCCTTCTTGTACAGCTCCGGTACCGACGAGCCTTTCTCGACGCTGGTCCCCATCCCAAACTGGTTGTTCACGACCAGGAAGATGACCGGCAGCTTCCAGAGCTGAGCGATGTTCAGCGACTCGTGCCACGCGCCGATGTTGGTGGTGGCGTCGCCCATCTGGCAGACGACGACCTCGTCCAGCCCCTTGTGAGAGATCGCGAGGCCGGCCCCCGTCGCCAGCGGCAACTGCCCACCGACGATGGCGTAGCCGCCCATGAAGCGCGCTTCGACATCGAACAGGTGCATCGAGCCGCCGCGCCCACGGGAGACGCCCGTCTCCTTGCCAAACAGCTCGGCCATGACGCGGTTCGGGTCGATACCCTTCGCCAGGATGTACCCGTGCTCGCGATAGTTGGTGAACATGTAGTCGCGCTGCTCGATCGCCGACATGACGCCGACAATGGTCGCTTCTTCGCCAAGATTCAGGTGGCAGTAGCCGCCGATCTTGGCCCGGGTATACATCTCGCCGGTCTTCTCTTCGAACCGGCGAATCAGGACCATCTGCCGGTAGAAGTCGATGAGCTGCTCTTTCGACTCCGACCGCCCGCGCAGACTGGTGGGCGACGCGACCGCCGCCGATACGTTCGCCGAGCCGTTGCCGTTCGACCCGGCGCGCCGCTTCCCGGACGCCGTGGACGCCCGTCCACCGTCGTTTGCGACGGCACGACCGCCTGAGCCGCTCCGTGCGCTGCCGTTGCTCGCCATCATGCCTTTCCCAACCTCACACCGCCGTACCGCTACGCATTGTCGAAGCTGAACTCTCGCGCCCTTGCGCGCTGCGGCCTGTTCGTATGGCCGCCTACATGCCCGGATGTTGTCGTTCGTGGCGGAACCGATCCGCCGTGCCGCACTTCCAGCAACGTTCGGGCGCGCTCCTGCCCCGGCTGACCTCGCCACACACGTCGCAGATCCAGTGCAACACCAATTCTCGAAGGATGTCACCGCGACTGACGATGCCCACCAGCTCGCGCCCACGGTAGACGGGCAGCCGCGCCAGGCGCTGTTCGATCAACAGTGCCCGTGCTTCCTGGATGTCGGAGTCCTCAGCGATGGTCAGCACGTCGGGACTCATCACCGCGCCGGCCGTCTGACCATCCCGCGCCAGCAGGTCGAAGTCGCTGACCATCCCGACAACGCTGCCGTCGTCGTCGAGCACGGGCAGGCCGCTAAAGCGCCGCTCGGCCAGGATGCGGGCAACTTCGATGACCGGTGTGTCCTCAGTGACCGACACAACGTAACGACTCATGATGTCGCGGACACGAATGGGTGCGGAGGACGGCGGCGTCGTGGACACAGAAACCCCCCCGGCAACAGGCGCCGGTTCCATAAGTGAGGGTAGCATACCGGCGCAACCGGATTGATAGGTTCCGATGCCCGGTGGGTGGCCGCGCGCGTTGTGCAGGGTGCTGTGCTGTGCGGGCGGGCAACTTAGCGCGCGGCCTTGTCGATCAGCGGGCGCGCCTCGTCGATGGGCCGTACCAGGCCGATCTTTCCCGAGACTTCACGGTCGAAGCGGCCGGCAGTCGGGACGCCGATCAACTCGCCGGCCGCGTTGATGGCCGTGCCGCCGCTGTTCCCCCGGTTGATCTCGGTGTCGGTCTTGATGAATGAGCCAGGGTCGTCGGTGAACCGCGAGATGCCGGAGTGGATGCCGCGCGTCACCGTCAGGCTGGAGCCGCCGAGGCCCGGAAACCCAATGATGATGATGGTGTCGCCGATGTTGACGCTCTTGGAACTGCCGAGCGGGATCGGCGTCAAGCCCAAGTTCGACGGCAGGGTCGCGCCATCAGCCATCGCCATCAACTGGATGATGGCAAGGTCGAGCTTGGCGTCGAAGTCGGCCACTTTGGCGCGGTACTTCGGCTGCGCGTTGTCGCCTTCAGCCGGCGGCACGGCGATGATGACGTTGGTGCCATTGTTGATGAGCTTCCCATTATCGTCGCTCACCACATGGTAGTTCGTCAGGATGTGGCCCTTCGCCGTGATGATCGAGCCTGACCCGGTGCTGGCCGAGCTTGGCCCGGTCGGCACGATGACCCGCACGGAGGCGTTGAGCGCCCGCACAAAGTTCGGGTCGCGGCCACCAGTTGGCTTCTCTGCGGCGGCCGTCGGCTTGGCCGGCGGTTCGGTGGGCTTCGCGGGCGGGGCGGTTGGCTTGGCCTGGGCCTGCTCGGTGGGTTTGGCGGCCGCAGTCGGCTTGGCCGGCGGCTCGGTGGGCTTGGCCGGGGCTGCGGTTGGAACTGGTGTTGACGCTGTGGAAGCGGCGACGGGCCGCACGGTCGGCGTGGGCGTTGCGCGGCTGTCAGCGACGGCGCGCAGGACCAGCGTGCCGGTGCCGACCATCGCGATGATGAGCACGGCGACGATGCCGCCGACGATCAGTCCAGTTTTGCTGCCACCGCTGCCACGGTTCCGGGGACCGGCTGCGCCGCCTGGGCCAACCGCGCCCTGTGCGCCTCGGTACGGGCTGGCCACCGCGCCGCCGCCAGCATATGGGGCGGGCGCGGGTGCGCCGCCGCCCGGAGGAGCGCCGCCGTACCCGCCACGGCCACCGGCGTAGCCGCCTGGCCCGCCTGGCCCGACCGGTGCACCGTAGCCGCCAGCGGGCTGTCCGGGGCCGGGTGCCTGTGGTGTCCCCGGAGCCCCGGGGGCCGCGTAACCCCCGGCTGCGGGCGCTCCCATGCCCGGCCCCGGCGAGACCTCAATCTGCAAGTCGGTGACGCCGATGCGGACGTGTGCACCCGTGGGGATCTCTTCAGGGCCGGTGCTGACGCGCCGCCCGCTGACGTAAGTGCCGTTCTGGCTGCCGAGGTCACGCAGGAAGATGCCGCGCGGCGTGGCCCAGACGACGAGGTGCTGCCGCGAGATGTTCGGGTCCGGCAGGATGATGTCGTTCTCGGGTGCCCGCCCGATGCGTAGGCCTTGCTGGGAGATGGGGTACCGAGTGCCGTTGACGATCAGGGATGCCTGCATCATCGCCGTGTCGTCCGCCGCTGATGCCGAACTGCCCGCGTCATGGTTCGTCCCCTGTCGGTCTGGCTCGCCCGCCCACGGACGTGTGGCCCAGACATATGCTTACCAATGTTGCTGGTGCTGTCCGCGCTTGCGGGGGGACGGGCCGTTGCCCCAGGCCGCCCCCAGCGGACCGCGACCAGATGATAGCCGCGCTGCCCCCTCGCATCCTACCCTGTCGCGCCGACGACGGATAGCCCATGTGCCGTACAGGACGGCGGCGTCAGGCACCGACCAGCGGGATTGCGCCGGGCAGGCGGGCCAGCCGGTGGCGCGGCGCGGCGAGCCGCTGCTCGGCCCAGGCTAGCACCTCCGGCTCCTGGCTGAACAGGACCACCTGCCGCTCGTCCGCGAGTTCAAGCAAGACATTCAGCACTGTCTGTGTGCGCTCGGCATCAAACTGTGTGGTTGGCTCATCGAGGATGAGCGGACAGACTTCCCCAGACTTGGTCAGGATTTCAGCGAGGGCGACGCGGAGGAGCAAGTAGATTTGCTCTGCCGTACCGTGCGACAAGAGGGCAGCATCCCGCCACGGGCTACCCGCGCCACGCACCTTCACTTCGAGTCGCTCTGGGTCTACTTGCGCCTCGTCGTACCGTTGCGCCGTGACGCGCGCGAGCCTTCGCGTGAGCTTAGACGCGAGCACGGGAGCGATATCGCGATTCACGCGGTCTTGTGCCTCACCCATGAATTGTCGCGTGAGGTCAAGGATACGGTCCAGTCGCTTTACCTGAGCGAGTTTGTCCCTTGCGCGCTCCAACGCTTCCTCTGCTTCGACAACATTGGAAAGTGATTGCTGCTGCTGCGTCACCTGACCTTGCATCGTGTGAGCCTCCGCCGCCGCCTCTCGGGCGAGGGCGTCCAGGCGCTGAATCTCCTCGGTGCGAGCCTCGGGAGTTGAGGGAGGGCATGCCGGCAGCGGATGCTCGGCCTCTGTCACGAGATGCGCGACCCACTGCCTTCGCTGGGCGACTTCCTGCTCTAGTTCGGGCAGCGTCAACTTACCAAGTAATTGCTGAAGGATTGTCCAGTTCTCTTGTTGACGGTCCTTGTTACCGAGGCGACGCGAACGCTCTGCCTGCCACTCACTCAGAGATTCGACCGCTCGCTCAATTGGCTCAATGGCAAGTTGCAGGCGCATCGCACAATCGATGACCGAGAGTCGGGCTTGCTCCCTTCGCCGTTCCGTGTCGGTTGCTGCGGCCTCGGCGGCGGCCCGCGCATCATGTTGCCGCGTCAGATCGTCCCGGCGGCTCGCCGCCAGCGCCTGGCTCGCGCGCTGGCGACACGCGGTGAAGTAGCGTCCAACCTCCTGGAGGAGATCATCAGGCTGTGCATCAACGCCCCGAGCCCGCAGTCGAGAGTAAACATCTCTGCTCGCCGTCTGAATTTCTTTGGTGAGTTGCTCGCGGCGTGCATCCCAGGCAACCTGATTGCGCTGTTGGAATTGACGGTCTTGCCACTCACGAGCCAGTCTCCGGAGTACCACCGGGTCGGCGGGCAACTCGACTGCCCGAGCTGCCTGCTCCGCGTGCTGACGGCGTTCACGCACCTTCTCGACTGCGTACTGTGTTGCCCTGAGTGCCTCTTCGGCAATCCGCAACTCTTCCAGGTCGCGAACGTGCTGACCACCGGCGTTCTGCATCATCGCCCAGAGGCCAACGACTATCCCAAGTGCTAGTAGTGGCATTCCGATATACAGCAGATTGAGTTGTGCCAAGGCCACAGCGAACATGGACACCGCAAGGCCAACCAGTGCAAGGGCTCCCGCCGCCGCGAGCAATGGGGCGCGCCGCGATCTGGCGGCTGACCCCGAGGTGACTTTCCGGCGCGCAGCACCGATGCGTGTCTGTAGCTCAGGTGGTACCGGCGGTACCCTGAGTTCCAACTCTTCAGCCAGCCTGATGAGTTCACCTTCCGAGAGTTGACGATTTTGATTGTTCGTCGGGGGAGCGCCAGGCTGGTCGGCTCTATGGCGGGTTAGTGTCTCATGCAAATTGTGCAGTTGGCTCGCGGCCTCCATGAGGCCAGGGTCAGGTTCCAAGTCTCCGCTGGGCATCACGGGCAGGCGTGCAATCTCATCAGCAAGTTGCGCTACGGATGGACCTGTGAGCGGCGGTAGTGATACCGGGCGGTCTTGCCAAGTGCGGAGCGCAATGGCAACCTCGCTAGCAAGGACATCGTCGGCGCTCACCGTCGTTGGCGCTCCAGCCGCGAAGTGGCTGGAAAGCTGCTGTGCGCGCAGCAAGCGCTCCTCCTCGCTCCGGAGATACTCTATTTCAAGATGCGCGCGAGTATTTTTCACGTCGAGATCGCGTCTGCGTGCTTCGTGCTCCAAAGCGTCTGCGCGAGCGACCAGTTCTAAATACCCTTCGTGCTGCCTGGCTGCCCCTTCTGCTGCGGTCTGAAAGCGGGCAACCTCTTGCTGCGCCCGTCTGAGAAAGTGTGTGCGAAGGGTCGCCGAGCCGCTTCCTGGCTAGGAACCGGGGCACTCTGACGTGACGAACGCTGTCAGATCGTGGCTCATGCACGGCTCGGCTCACCGAGTTTGGCCCGAAGCCGGACTTCGCACACACTTT
>JBBQBU010000254.1:0-8172 GCA_038318015.1 Chloroflexota bacterium
CGGTGGCCCGTTCGTCTGTCGGGCGGCGCGAGGCCTCGTCAACCCTGGCATCGTGCGGACAAACGAATCGGCCGAGGGGGTACCCCCTCGGCCGATTGTACGCTCTTCAAGGTCTCTGCCCACTCCTGTGCCTTCAGCAACAAAGTGCCGCGTGGCGCGCGGAGCAAAACGTCTGACCCTAGATATGAAAGTGTCCGGGAACCATATGCTTGATGCATGTAGTTCCCGCGGTCGGGAATCGAGCGCACTTCCAGTATACCATCCGCACTCGACATCTGCCCCAATGTTGCAGGCCTGTTCCGCCGGTGACTTGACCGTTGGCCTCCCGCCACCTACCATCCGAGGGGGGCTAACGGGAGGGCAGATGGACTACGAGTTCGTCATCTCAGAGCGCGACGGGACGGTGGGCACGGTCACGATCAACCGACCGCGCCAGCTTAACGCGCTCAGTTCAGCCGTGCTGACCGAACTGGTCAATGCGCTGGAGGCCCATGACCGTGACGACGAGATCAGGGCCATCATCCTGACCGGCGGCACGGAGGTCTTCGCGGCCGGTGCCGACTTGAAGGAGTTCAGCAACCGGACGGCCATCGATATGCTGGCGGGCAACCGCGTGGCGCTCTTTGATCGCGTGCGCGGCATTGGCAAGCCGCTGATCGCGGCCGTCAGCGGCTACGCCCTCGGCGGCGGCTGTGAGGTCGCGATGCTCTGCGACATGATTGTCGCATCGGAGACGGCGCGCTTCGGTCAGCCTGAGATCAACGTCGGGCTGATGCCGGGGGCTGGCGGCACCCAGCGGCTGGCCCGCACCATCGGCAAGGCGAAGGCGATGGAGATGGTCCTTGTCGGCGCACCCATCGACGCCCCGACCGCCGAGCGCCTGGGGCTGGTCAACCGCGTGGTGCCCGTTGCCGACCTGCTCGACGCCGCGAAGTCGCTAGCCCAAAAGATCGCCAGCAGGCCGCCGCTCGCAGTAAAGCTGACGAAGCAGGCCGTCCTGAAGGCATTCGAGTTGCCGCTGTCTGAAGCCGTTGATTACGAGAGGAATCTTTTCTACTTGCTCTTCGCCACCGAGGACGCGAAAGAGGGCATCAACGCCTTCATCGAGAAGCGCCCGCCGACTTTTCAGGGCCGCTAGCACTATGGCACGGGGGCAATGGCAATGACCTGCGGACGATGCGGTGCACCAGTGGCGCGGGCCGGGATTCGGTTCTGCACGACCTGTGGCGCACCGCTGCCACAGGACGGTGGCGGGCAACCAGCAGGGGGGCAGCAACAGCCGCAACGGCCTCCGAGCAACCCGGCCGGGTCGTACGGCGGACCGCCGCAGTCGCCAGCTGGCTACCCACCACCGTCTGGCTATCCGCCGCCAGGGCTGCCGCCCTACGGATCGCCGGGTGGGCCGCCGCGTCGGTCGTCGTCGCCGCTCGGCCCGATCATCGGCGGAGCTGTCGTGGTCTTGCTCATGTTGGCCGGCGTCTCGTACTGGGCGCTCTCGCAGATGGAGAACCCGCCCCTCGGCATCGGCCTCGCCAGCGCACCCACCCCGACGCCGACCCCAGAGCCGACGAACACCCCCCGGCCGGGCCTGGGCATCACTATCCCCGGTGCCCAGGGTACCCCGACGACCATCACGCTGCCGATACCCGGCATCAACGCCACGGTCGGCCTGCCTAATCTCCCGATCCCCGGCCTGAGCGGCTCGCCGGGGCTGCCGGCGATCACGAATCCAGCGGCCAAGAGTACGCCGCCGCCCGCCGCCAAACTGACGGCCGATCAGGCGCGCCAGAAGGTGAAGGACTCGATAGCCTCATGCCGGCTCTTGCAGCCGCAGATTGACCTCGCGCAAGTGACGTTCGAGGCACCGAACTGGGTCGTGCGGCTGCCGCTGACCGGCGCAACCTGGCGCGTGGACGATGAGGCCGCCACCGTGACGCCTGACGAACGGGCTGCCGAGCGCGTCCGCACCTGCCGCACGTAAGCGCTCGCCGGACTGGGTCGGTCAGCGCCAGTCGATAGATCCGAAGCTGCCGACCTCCGCGACGCGACGCGCCGACCCGTCGCTTGCGTTGACCATAAAGAGACCACTCGCGCCACTGACCGCCAGCCAGCCGCCGTCCGGCGACCACGCCACCGCGGCATCGTCAACCGCCATCTGCGCCAGCGGCCGGGGGTCGCCGCCCGCCGCCGAGATCACCCACGGCTCGGCCGGGAAGCCGTGCGCCAGGACGCCGCGCAAGGCCAGTGGCGACACCGGGGCAGCAGACCAGAGGCCGGCTGGCAGCAACTTCGGGGACGCGGGCGCAGCCGGCGCGCTCGGCAACGGCGACAGGGGCGACAGGGGCGGCAGCGCGTCCGCCACGCCGGCGAACGCGATTTGCGCGCCATTTGGGCTGTAGCGCGGGTGCGTCAGCACCAGGAACTGCCCTTCAGGAACGATCTCGCGCGGCATGCCACCGTTGGCCGGGTGCTCCCAGAGAGCGTCACCAGTCGGCAGCGCCCGCGTCGAGATGACCACCCGACCGTCTGGCGAAAAGCTGGGATACCGCGCCGACTGGGCGATGGTACGACGGCCCGTGCCATCCGCCGCCACCCAATCGATAGTGACACCGGCCTGCCCCGTGGTCGTCAGCCCGACGGCCTCAAACACGAGCGCACTGCCGTCCGGCGACCACTGCGGGGCCGCCAGCAACATGCCCGGTCGGTCGCGCGGTACCACGACCGTCCGCTCGGTGCCAGCCTCCACCGGCGCGATCACGATGTCCGATCCGCCGGGACCATCGCCGGTCCGCGCCGTGAAGAAGCCAAACGCGACCCGTGTCCGATCCGGCGACAACGTCACGTCGGCGATGAACTCGCCCGGCTGGAGGCTGACGATCACGCGGTCCTCGGTGCCATCCGGCGACACCAGGGCCACGTCACGGCCGCGCGGCAGCACCAACAAGCCACCCGGCCCTTCGGCGGCCAGGACGCGCCGCCCGGAGGCCGCCACCATGCCCATTGCGGCAGCGAATCCAACGGCAGCGCCGAGAAACCGCCGGCGGCTCAGGCGCGCAGCCCGCAGCGCGGCGCACCGGCTCGCTTGCCCCAACAACTCGTCCGCCTGCACGTTCGCCTGCCGATCCGCAGTCCATCCCGTCACGACCGGTATCCTCTCAGCATGATCGATCTGCTCCTACTCGGCGTCAGCGGAACGATACCGCTACCGGGCCGTCCGCTCTCCGCTTTCCTGGCGCGCGTCGGCCCCGAGATGATCCTGTTTGACTGCGGCGAGGGTACCCAGGTCAGCATGCGACGGTGGGGCTGGGGATTCAAGTCCCTGTCAGCCATCTGCCTTAGCCACCTGCACGGCGATCACGTGGGCGGGCTACCGGGGCTGCTGCTGTCGTTGGGCAACGCCGGACGCCGCGAGCCACTGGATATCTACGGGCCGGTCGGCACGCGCATCGTCGTGGCCGGGCTGCGGGTCATCGCGCCGTACTTGCCATATGAGGTCCGTGTCCATGAGTTGGGCGAGAAGCACGGCATCCCGTGGAACGGTGCGACCCTGGCGACCTTGCCCGTTGATCATGCGGTGCCGTGCCTGGCGTTCCGACTGGACCTCGCGCGGGGCCGGCCGTTCGTGCCGCAGCGCGCCCGCGACCTGGGAATCCCGGTGCCACTCTGGAAGGTGCTCCAGCACGGCCAGCCGGTCGAGGTTGACGGCCGCACGATCCAGCCGGATGACGTACTCGGGCCGGCCCGTCGCGGCCTGCGGGTTGGCTACGTGACGGACACCCGGCCCACCCCCGAGATGCCGGCCTTCCTGGCCGGCGCGGATGTCCTGGTCATCGAAGGAACCTACGGCGACCCTGCCGACGCACAGAACGCCGTCGACAACAAGCACCTCCTATTCTCCGAGGCGGCCACCATCGGGCGGGCGGCCGACGTGCGGCGGCTCTGGCTCACCCACTTCAGCGCGAAGATGATGGACCCCCAGCGACACGCGGCCGAGGCGACGCGCATCCTGCCATCCGCGACCGTTGGCTACGAGGGACTGACGACCAGCCTGCACTTCGACGACGACGTGCCCGAGACCGAGAGCCACCAGCGGACCGCAGCGCACGTCAGCGGCGACTGACCAGCCACGGTCACAGAGCAGGCCAGTCGCATCCCGGAGACGAAACAGCGGAGGCTGAACGTAGCAGCCTCCGCTGATGAGTCGGCCAGTTGCCGAGGGCAACCGGGTGACTATCTGGCGACGGCATCCGTAGCAGCGCCCACGCAATGCGAGCAGGACTGGCTGCCCGCGCAGCAGCGCTCGACAAGCACCATGCCGGACGGTCGCTCAACACCGAGGATCGACCGGAACATCGCAGCGTCATTCCCGTGGGACCAACGCCGCCAGCCCGCCGGGACCGGCGCCCGCGCCGGCAATGGCGTGGGACGGCAAGGGACATCGTACTTCACCTGAGTATCTCCAACGTAGTTGGCCACATGCTTTAGCGGTAGCAAGGGGCTGGTAGCTACCGCGAAGTCGCGACCGTGAAATCCGCCGCAGAGTAGCCTGTCCACACGAGTCACCGTGCAGGGGCGGCGCGCCAGAGCCAACGCCGCGTGACTTGCTCCACTCCCAGAACGGACAAAGTGCCAACGAGGTGTATCTTTTTCGCGGAATGTCCAGCCTCCGCGTCGCACCATCGTCTTGTAGCGGCCCGTTCTTGGGCGCGGCGAGTATATCACGTCCGCTTTTTGGTGGGCAGGTCGACGCAACAAGAGTTCTCGATGTACGCTGTGCGGGCGTTCGGAGGGTCAGATGCGGGCACTGTCACGGCTTCACTACGGCTGGATCATGCTGTTCGCGGTCGCTCTGATGACGTTCGCGTCGTCCGGCTCGCGCTTCTCCTTCGGGGTCTTCGTGATCCCGATGTCCGAGTCGCTGCATTGGGGGCGCGACCAACTGGCCCTGGCGGTGTCGCTGAACCTGATTCTCGGGGGGTTGCTGCGACCCATCGTCGGCATGCTGGCCGACCGATTTGGCTCGAAGATCGTGGCGATGACCGGCGTGGCCCTCGGCGGCACCGCCCTGATCCTCTCGAGCTACGCTCGCGAGTTGTGGCAGTTCTACCTCGCGTACGGCGTACTTCTGGCGATCGGTTACGCCTGCGCCTCGCCCGTCACTGTGACGACACTTATCAGTCAGTGGTTCGTCAAGCGGCGCTCGCTGGCGCTGTCTATCGGCTCAACGGGCACCGCCCTCGGGGAACTGGTGACGGTGCCGTTGGCGATGCTGGCCGTCCTCAGCGTCGGCTGGGAAAGCGCCTTTCGGGTGATTGCCGGCTTCATGCTGGTCATCGTGCTGCCGGTCGGTTTCTTCCTGCTCTACAACCGCCCGTCTGACAAAGGCCTCCAGCCAGTCGGCTTCGACCCAGATGCAGCTAATGGCGCCAATGCACGCAATGGCCCCGCCAACACGCTCCGCGAGGCCGCTCGCACCGGCGACTTCTGGCGGCTGTCGCTCGGGTTCTTCGCCTGCGGCTTCACCATGAGCTTCGCCAGCACCCACTTCGTGCCGTTCGCGATGGACATGGGGTTTGAGCAGATGTCTGCGGCCAACGCCCTGGGCATCGTGGGGGCGTTCAGTCTGGGTGGCGGCCTGACCGCCGGCTACCTGGCCGACCGCTTCAGCCGCAAGAACGTGCTGGCGACGGTCTACCTGCTGCGCGGCCTCGCCTTCGCGGTCCTGCTCCAGGCCCACGACCTGCCGACCCTGTACCTCGGCAGCCTGTTGCTCGGCGTCTCCTGGACCTCAACCGGGGCGCTCACGTCGGCCATCGCGGCGGACAGCTACGGCCTGAAGCACCTGGGGTCGATCTATGGCACGATGTTCACCATCATGCCGATTGGATCAGGGATCGGCGCGTACCTGTCGGGCTGGATCTACGAGGCGCGCCACGGCTACGAACTGTCGCTGATCCTGAGCTGTCTGATCGGGTTGATCGCGGCAGCCGTGGTCTTCGGCGTACGCGAGCCAGACCGGCAGGACGGCCAGCGCACTCCAGCCCAGCGGCGGCCGGTCGAGGTGGGCAGCCTCTCGGCAGAGCGCCAGCCAGCCTGACACGACGAGGCCGGCGACCTGAGCCAGCGACGCAGGCGACCCAGGCCAGACGATGCGGTCCGTCATGAGCGTGGCTTGCTCTGACCACGACCCGCGACCAGAACGACCCCGGAAGCGCTGCACGATGAGGCTTCCAGGGTCAGGCAGCGCGGCGGGTGTGTCTGGTGCGGGAGCGGTTAGCCCTTAGCCTTGCTCAGGAACGGCAAGCCGGTGCGCTGGTTCTCACCAACAACGTAGCCCTCCGGCACCGCATCGAGCGCCTCGCCGTCCTTCTCAGCACGCGCGAAGTAGAAAATGCGCTGCTGGCGCCCGTTCCGAAGCGTCACGTCCTTCGAATGCAGGATGTACGTGTCGCCCTTGCTGTTCTTGTGGGTAAAAGCCACCGGTGTGCCCCCTCAGTTAACGTTCTTGAATAGTCCGACCATCAAGTCTAACGAGCAGTCCGGGCATGGGCAAGGATGTCAAAGCCCACATTCCGCGACGCCACGACGCACTGTCGGCAGACTCTCTCGTGTAGATGGCGTCCCGGCGCGGCCGGGCAACGGCATAGTATGGCATGCACACGCCGCTGCGTCGCCCTATCTGGCCTCCGGGGAGCGACTCACTGTCCGATTCACGGTGGCTGCACAGCGCCGGAACTCCTTGACGCTCTCGCCCGCCGGCCCGTAGCCTCAACAGGGAGGGATTTCGACGCCAGCTTGTGACATCGGCGTCGAACCCGGTGGAGAGCATGACCGTAGACGCGCTGCCCCTCGCCTCGCTGACGCCCCTGCCCTACTGCACCAGCGCGTTCACCTACCGACGCCGCCTGACCCATGCGGTCATGGTCGGAGATGTCGGGGTGGGCGGCACCAACCCAATCCGCGTGCAGTCGATGACGACGACACGCACCCAGGAGATCGAGGCCACCGTGGCACAGGCTGAACGCCTGGTGCAGGCCGGCTGCGAGATCGTGCGGATCACTGCGCCCACGATACAGGACGCGAAAGCAATCGGAGCGATCCGCAAACAGTTGCGCGCGCGCGGTATTACGGTGCCGCTTGTTGCGGATATCCATTTTAGCCCGGCAGCGGCGATGGAAGCGGCGAATCACGTCGAGAAAGTCCGCATCAATCCCGGCAACTTTGCGGACTCGCGCAAGTTCGCGGTGCTCGAGTACACCGACAACGAGTACGAAGCTGAGCTTGTGCGAATCGAAGAACGGTTCACGCCGCTGGTGCAAAGATGCAAGGCGCTCGGCATCGCCATGCGAGTCGGCACAAACCACGGGTCACTCTCTGACCGCATCATGAACCGCTTCGGCGACACGCCGCTCGGCATGGTCGAGTCGGCGCTTGAATTCCTGCACATCTGCCAGCGGAACGGCTACCTGGATGTCATCCTGTCGATGAAGGCATCCAACCCGAAGGTGATGATCCAGGCGTACCGGTTGCTCGTGGCGCGCATGGAAAAGCTTGGTATGACATTCCCGTTGCATCTCGGCGTGACCGAAGCCGGCAACCACGAAGACGGCCGCATCAAGAGTGCCGTCGGCATCGGCTCGCTGCTGGACGACGGACTAGGCGACACCATTCGCGTCTCGCTGACCGAAGACCCCGAAGCCGAGATTCCCGTGGCGATCCGGCTGGCATTGCCGTACCAGTCTGGAGACGAACGGCGGTTCATCAGCGCGCCGGCCCCCCGTGAGGCCCGCGACCCGTACGTGTTCGGCCGCCGGCTGGCCCCGGAGGCTGGCGCGGAGCCGTGGCGCGTGGGGGGCCGTGAGACGGTGCGGGTGCTCCAGGCGATCCCAGCGGCAGAACCGGGCGCGGCCGTCTCCACCAATGAGCGCGCAGTAGCTTTGGCGACCGCCGCCCGCCCGGGCGCGCCCGCCCCGGACGCCGTCGAGTTGCCGGGCGACACCTTCGAGCAGCGGTCGCAGGCCCATGCGCTCGCCGCCCGCCTCGCCGCCGACGCCCCAAACGTCGGGCTGGCCGTGCGCCTGACGCCGGCCGCCACGGCCCCTGATGAAGCGGTGGCGCTCGCGCAGATCGTCCACTGGGTCTCGCCGGGCGCTTCACCCCCAGCCGAACTAC
>JBBQBU010000255.1:0-8169 GCA_038318015.1 Chloroflexota bacterium
GGAACCGGCCACCTCAAAGCGCAGCTTGACCAGTTCCAGCAGCGACCGCACGATATGGTCGATGCGCGCGCCTTTGGCCTGCCCCAGCGTGCGCGGCAGGTGCGTCACGCGGACCTCGGCGATGCGGTAGCCGGCGCGCCGGGCCTTGATGAGCAGTTCGGGGCTGAGCGTGTGCCCGGTGCTGTGGAGCTGCACGTCGTCCAGCAGGCGGCGCGGAAACAGCTTGAAGGCACAGTCAACATCGCGGGCGGTGTAGCCGAACAGGGTGTTCACCAGTTGGTTCCAGCCCCAACCGTAGAACCGCCGGACCCACGGGTCGGCGCGTGGCCGGCGGTACCCCACCACCATGTCTACGCGATCCAGCAGCGGCAGGAATCCGGCCAGTTCCCTCACGTCGAACTGGCGGTCGCCGTCGGTGAGGAAGATGTAGTCACGCGTGGCGGTGGCGAAACCGGTGGCGAGCGTTGCGCCGTACCCCTGGTTGACGGCATGGGACACCAACCGCACGGCCGGACGCTCTTGCCCGAGCGCCTCGACGATGCTGGGGGTAGCATCCTGGCTGCCGTCGTTGACGACGATGATTTCGTAGTCGTCAGTGAGGCGCGCCAACGTGTCATCGACGGCCTGAACGGTGCTGGCGATGATCAACGCTTCGTTATAGGCGGGGATCACCGCCGAGATACTGGACACGCCGACTCCCAGGATGGGCGGGCGCACCGCGCGCTTGCTGTGAGCGCGTCCAGGCTGCGCGTCGCCGGGCCGGGCGAAGTATAGGCGAGCGCCGCATGATGATCCAACGCGCGCTGCCTGCGGGTGTCCTGCGGCAGCGTGCGGGGCCGGGCCGAGGGCACACGTCTCACCGGTGCGCCGAGTGGTACTCCGCGTACTCAGGCGCGCGGTGCGCTGCCCAAAGCGTCCGCCGGTAGTCGAGCAGCGACCGCGTGACGTTCCAGGCGTACTTCAGGCCGTTGACGTGGCAGATTTCGTCGCCGTAGTAGGTGGGTATCGGCCGCTCGCGGATGCGGAACCGCTGATGGTGCAGCTTGACGATGATCTGGGTGTCGAAGTGGAAGTCGTCCGTCAGTGTGTCGAGTGTTACCCGTCGGAGCGCGTCCAGGCTGTAGGCGCGGTAGCCACAGTGAAACTCGGTCAGGCGCATGCCGAGGCAGGCGTTCGCGAAGACCGTCAGGATGCGGTTGCCGACGTACTTGTAGCGCGGCATCCCGCCTTTGAGGGGGCCGCCGAACGCCGTCGTCATCCGGGTGCCCAGCACTGCGTCGGCCTCGCCCGCCACGATGGGCGCGTACAAGTCCGCCAGCAGTTCGGGGGCATACTGGCCGTCGCCGTGCAGCAGCACCACGGTATCAAAGCCGTGGTCCATGAAGTAGCGGTAGCCACGCTTCTGGTTGCCGCCGTACCCCAGGTTCCGAGGGTTCGTGACGACGCGTAGCGTGCCAGCGGACTCACCAGCCTGCCCTGGCTGACCGGCCTGAATCGCCCGGGCGGTGGCAGCAGTATCGTCGGTGCTGGCGTCATCGAAGACGGCGACCTCTTCGACGTTTGCCCAAACAGCGGCCGGTATCCGGCGGAGCACGTCGCTGATCGTCGTTGCCGCGTTGTAGGCGACGATCAGGACGCCGATGCGCTGGCCGCGGTTGGACGCTGACGCCCCACAGCCGGCCACGGCCATCGGTCGTCGTTCGGCACGTCCGTCGGTCCGCATACTCTCTGCAACGCCCCCGCGCCAGCGCCAGGGACGCACGGCCCCCCGCCGCCCCCACGTCTACCATAGCGCAACGGCGCACCGGTGGTCGGTGACGCCGCCGGCACGGGCGCGCAGAGAGGGCCACCTCGTCGGTGGCCCCCTGCATCTCTCGCGGTCCTGGTTGCGTGAGCGGACTAGGCCGGCTGCGCGCCTGCCCCCTGGTGAAGGTCGTGCGGCAACTGCGCCACCGGATCACCGGTCGGTACTGGCTGCCCACGGTAGGTAGCCACCAGCGCGATGACCAGCGCGCCCAGGCCGAACAGCAGCACGGCAAGCAGGATTATGCTGCCGGCCAGCGGGACGATGCTGACCAGGCCCAGCAGCACCAGGCCAATCAGCAGATGCCACCCATCTGCCAAGTCTGCGCGGCCAGCGCGTTGCAGGACAAGATGCCCCAGGTACAGCCCGACGATGGCGTAGCCGAGCGGCAGCAGCGCCAGATAGAGCGCAGCCGCCAGCGGGCCGAGCCACCAGCCGCCGACCAGCAGGCCGACGACGAACAGCACCACCGCCGCGACCGGTCCACCGGCCAGCACGGCAAACCCGAGGCCGAGGCTTTCCCACGGGGTCCGCAGCAGGGTGTCTGTCGCCCGCCGACTCACCTTCGGGAACAGCAGCACCAGCAGCAGGCCGTACGCCGCGACGCCAATCAGCGTCTTGAACCAGCCAAGCACCGCTTCGCCGAACTGTGCAGCGGGACTCGGTGCGGCCGGTGTGGCCGTCGCGGCTGGCGCGGCAAGGTGGGTCGTCAAGCCGCCAACGGTGGCCCCCGGGTCAAGGACGGCTTCCTGCGCGCTGGTGTAGGACAGGCTCCCCGCGATGACGGCACCGCTGGCGAGCCGCAGCGACCCGGCCTGGGCCAGCACGTCGCCACCGACCGGGCCGGCGATCATCAACTGTTCGCTCCCCGCGCGGATCGACCGGCCGACTGGCCCGCTGATCGCCACGGTATTGCCGCCAGCCAGTACGTCACGGCCGATCTGTGCCTGCGGCCCGACCGTCACGGTGGCTGCCCCGGCCAGCACGTCCTGGCCGACTGGTGCCAGGATCTCGACGGTCTGGCCCGCCAGCCGCACGCTCCCGGCGACTGGCCCCGAGATGATGACGCTGCTGCCAGCCGCCATCACATCGCCTGACACCCGGCCCGAGATGGTGACAGACTGGCCGCCAGCGATGATGTCGCCGTTGACGGTGCCCAGGACGGTCACGCTCTGGCCGAAGGCGTAGAGGTCGTCATTGATCGTCTCATCGGGCGGCACGACAATCGAGTCACCCTGGCGCAGTTCCGCGCCGTACGCCGTCGTCGGCACGAGCGCGAACAACGTCCCGAGGATCAGTGCGATGACGACCATGAGGAAGATGTCCCGCCGTCGTAGGCGCGGAAGCCACCCGAACACGACGTGCGCATGGCCGCTGGCGTAGCCCGGCGGTGGGCCCAGGGTGAGGTGGCTGAGGTGTGTCGCATGCATCAGGGGTGCCTCTTTTCCGTGACGGCGACGCGTGTTCGTGCCGGTGGTACGGGCCGCACGATTGATGCCGCCGATGTGCCGCCGCGCTTCTGTTGGTGGGGCGGCGCTCCTCGCTGTTCATCGTTCGTGGCGCTCGGTCGTTGGTGCGGCCGGCCCATCCCCACACGCCCAGTGTCCTACGCCCGCGTCTCGTTCTCGTTGCCCGGGGTGAACGCCGGGTATCAGTTCAGGGAACGCGAGCAGGAAGGCAGCCTGTCGATGTTCACCCGCCGTTTACCGTCGGCTACACGGCCGGCAATCTCCGGGGTGCAGGCTGAGAACGGTGGGTGCCGCGCCGCCTCGCTGGTCACGTCTTCAGAATCGCACACGCGCCGCGCGGTACCATCAGACTTGGCGTCGGCAGGACGCCCGAGGTGTGGATGTATGGCTATCGTACGCGCGGTCCTTATGGCGGTGCTCATGCTCGCCATCATCAGCCTGCCGGCCTGGGTGGGCGTCGGCAGCCCGCTGCTGCGTGCCTCCACCGCGAGCGCCGCCGCTGCGGCCAGCCCGCTGTCTGACGACAACGACAACGACGACGGCAACTGGAACGACAACGGGAACGGGAACGGCAATAGCAATCGGAACGACAACGACGACAACGAGAATGGGAACAACAACGACAATAAGGACGACCACACGCCGTATCGGCCTAGCCCGCCAGCGCCTCCTACGTTGTTGCCACCGGGCGTCGTGGCGCGCTGCTACGCGGCCGGCGAGGCCGGGGCGCTGAGCCTGATGCTGGATGGCGGTAGCGTCACGCTGGACGTGGTGTCCACGTCGTCGTTCCCGCGCAGCAGCAAGGCGACGCTGGCCAAGGTTGACCCGGCGTCGGTGCCGGGCGCGCCGGGGCCGGTCCTGGGCGGGATCGTCTTTGAGTTGCGGGCGCAGGAGGGCTGCGACGGCACCAGCCTGGCTGAGTTGCCGGCCGACGCGAACCTGGGCGTGGCCTACGGCGTGCCGGCCACGCCTGCGAAGCTGCGATTCGCACGGCTGGACGGCGGCCGGTGGGTGGACGTGCCGACAGTCCCCGACCCGAACCCCAGCAATCCGTACGTCTCAGCGACCGTTCGCCGCACCGGCACCTACGTGCTCTATCAGACGCCGTAGCTCCCGCGCAGGCGCGGTCACACGGAAGAAGGGGTGCGAGTCAGCTGACTCGCACCCCTTCTTCGTCTTCAGCATCGCGCACTGATCCGGCCAGACCGGGCGGCCTGTAACGCACGGTTCACTGTCGGCAACGTCGCCGGCTACGGCGGGGCGCGACAATGTCCAGGGACGGTGACTCCCGTAGTGAACGGGCCGACGCCCCATGAATGATGGGAGGAGGTCTCACCGTGGTAGCAAAGATGCTTGTTCCACTGGACGGCTCGCCGCTGGCCGAGGCTGCGGTGCCGTGGGTGGCCCACCTCGCGCAGACGGGCGGGTACGTCCCCGTCCTTGCCCAGGTGATCCCTTGGCCGACGATGGTGTCGGACGGGCTGATGGTTGGCTACACGCCGCCGGAGGTCTACGAAGAGATCATGGAAGCTGAACAGGAGGGGGCGGCCGAGTATCTGGCGACCATCTCCGAACGGCTGGCCGCACAGGGTGTCCAGACGCAGACGGTCATTCGTCAGGGGACGCCCACGACGGGCCTGCTTGACCTGGCCGACGAATTGGGCGTCACCGCTATCGTCATGGCAACGCACGGGCGCAGTGGTGTGCCGCGCGTCTTCCTGGGGAGCATCGCCAATAGCATCGTGCACTCGGCGACCGTACCGGTGCTGCTGGTGCGGGCCGGCGCTGCCACCAGCGACCGCCCGCCGGGCGCTGACCGGCTGCTGGTGCCGCTCGACGGGTCGGCGCTGGCGGAGCGCGCGCTTGAGGCCGCCACGGCGCTGGGCCACGAAGGGTCGTCGGTCGCGCTGGTCCGCGTAGTCGAACCGCTGGCCGCCCCGAACGACGGGGAGCAGGCCACCGCGCCAGCGCACGACCTGCACGATGAAGCGGCAGCCTACCTGAAGACCACCGCGGCGCGCCTGGAGGCGCAGGGCATCCAGACCGGCACCGAGGTCATGCGCGGCGCGCCGGCCGAGCAGGTGATCGCGGCTGCCCGCGCCCACGACGCCGACC
The DNA here is from genome assembly GCA_038318015.1 of Chloroflexota bacterium. Classification (GTDB taxonomy): domain Bacteria; phylum Chloroflexota; class UBA6077; order UBA6077; family JACCZL01; genus JADZEM01. The sequence continues at coordinate 5,389 of JBBQBU010000255.1, forward strand.
TGATCGTGATGAGTACGCACGGGCGCAGCGGTCCGGCCCGCTGGTTCCTGGGCAGCGTCGCAGACGAGGTCGTGCGCCACGCGGATCGGCCGGTGCTGCTGGTGAGCGCCCGGACCCGTGGGGCAACCCGTCCTGCCGCCGTCGCCGAAACACCATCAGGCGAGCTGGCCGATTCGCACGCCGGCTGACATCAGAGCGGGGGGGGCGACGCGTTGAAAGGAGCGTCATCATGACCACGACCGCGACGTCTACCGCACCTGCAACGACTGGCACGTCGCCGGCTCCGACTCCCGAGCAGCCGACCACGACCGCTGCCGTCCCGGTGAAGACTGAGACCCCACCGAAGCCCCAGCCGATCATGGTGATGTAGGTTCCGCGTTGCCGGCCGGCGGGCCGCCAGCCGGCGCGCACGGAACACCGTCGTCTGCCGTGGAGGACAGCCCCGGAGCGAGCGGGGCGGGTGGTGGCAATGTGGCCGCCGCTCGCCCCTCCTGCCCCGGACCCGTTCAGGAAGATGTAGCGATGACCAGAACAATCCTGCTTCCGCTCGACGGCTCTCCCCTCGCTGAGCGCGCCCTGCCGTACGCGGCGCATCTCGCATCGGCGACTGGTGCCCGCCTCGTCCTGATGCACGGGGACGCCCCGACTGCCGCGACCCATGCCCCGCAGTTTGACGTACAGGCGTTCGCCCATCGCGTCCGCGAAGGGCAGGCTGTCGGGGCCATCTCCGATCCACGGCGCATCCAGATTGATGCCGTATCCACCACGGTCTACACCGACAAGACGGCAGACGGCATCTGTGCGACAGCTCGGGAGTTGCAGGCCGACGCCATTGTGATGTCTACCCACGGGCAGAGCGGGCCGGGCCGCTGGCTCTACGGCACCATTGCCGATCAGGTGCTACGGCAGACCACGGTGCCGGTGATCCTGGTGTCCTCAACCTGTAGCCACGCCTGGACCGCGCACATGCCGTTCCGCATCCTGGTGCCGCTTGACGGGTCGCGCTTTGCCGAGGAGGTGCTCGGCCCGGTCAACGCGCTGGCTGCGACGCTCGGCGCAGAGCTGTTCCTGATCGGCGCGGTGGATGAGCACGGGCAGTCCTACGCGGAGGGCGTGTCGTCTTTCGAGTCTGGGACCGACGCCGAGATCCGCGGGGTGCGCGACTATCTCGACCGCGTTGCCAATGGCCTCCGGGCCAACGGGCGCACGGTCCATGTCGATGCCGAAGCCGGCCACGCGCCGACCGTCATTGACGAGGCCACACGCCGGCGGCATATCGACCTCGTGGCGATGGCGACGCACGGTCGGAGCGGCGTGGCCCGGCTGGCGCTCGGCAGCGTGGCGTCCCAGACGCTGCTACGGTCAACCGTGCCGCTGTTCCTGGTGCGCTTCACGATGCATAGCGGGGGGACCATGCCAGCGTCGCCAGCGGCAACCACGCGCACCTAGCCAGCCGGCCCGGCACAACAGAGCGGCCCGCCAGCACGACCACGCAGGCCGGCGGGCCGTCCTGTTCGTCTGGACGTGTGCTGGACGTGTGAGCGCGGAGCATCGTTGCTGCCGCGACGGGTCACCTGTCATGCGAGCATGTGGACATCCAACACCTGTGGGCCCTTCGTGCAGGGTCTATAGTCCATCTGTGGTGGCGTCCTGCCCTGGTTGGGTGCCGGGAGGCGCAGAGATGGTCAAGATCCTGCTGGCCGACGACGATCCGCAATTGCACGATGCGCTCAGTGTCTCCCTGCCCCTGCTCTGGGATGGCGCGGCGATCATTACGGCACGGAGCGGTGCCGATGCCTTGCGCCGGTTCTTCGACGAGGAGCCGGATGTCGTGCTGATCGACATGTCCCTGCCTGACATCTCGGGCTTCGAGGTGCTCCAGCAGATCCGGCGCGTCTCAGATGTCCCGGTGCTGATCCTGGCAACCCGCGCAGACGAGATTGACCAGGTGCGCGGGCTGGAGCTCGGCGCGGACGACTACATCGTGAAGCCGTTCGGGTCGCTCGCGCTGAAGGCGAGAATCAGGGCTGTTCTGCGGCGTACCGAACTGTCGCCACTTGCGCGGGGCGTGCCAGACTTCGCCTGCGGCCCGCTGACCGTCTGCTTCGAGCGGCGGCAGGTGTCCGTGCACGGGCAGGCGCTGCACCTGACGCCCGTCGAGTTCAAGCTGCTCTACCATCTTGCCCGCAATGCTGGGCACCTGCTCACGCATGAGGCGCTGCTTGATCGCATCTGGGGGCCGGACTCGTACCGCTCAGCGGAGCATCTGAAGGTGTACGTCAGCCGGCTGCGCGGCAAGATCGAGCGTGCTGGCGGCCCCCGCTGCATCGAGAACGAGCGCGGGCTTGGCTACCGCTTCGTCTGGCCGCATGCCACAACGAACGCGGCGCCCGGCGGCCTGCCGGACCCGCACGCCCATGAGAAAGCCGGTTTGCCAATCGGCATCCGCTGAGGCCACGTGCGGCCCCTGCCGTGATGCCGGGAGGCCGTCGCTGGTGCGTGCGCCGGCGACGGCCTCTCATGGTGTTGCCGACCGTTCACCCTCGGCAACGTTGGCGTTCACGTCCGTGTCGCACGATGCAAGCGAAGGTCTGGACGCAGCCGTCCAAACCGGGAGGTGCGACGATGCATGCCATGATGACGCCATCCATCAGCAACGAGTTCACCCGCATCCTGCTGGCCGAGCGCGAGCAGATCACGGCGAACCTGCGCGCCCGCTCAGAGACCGAGCATGCTCTCGGTGCGAGTCAGGCGGAAGAGGGCGCGGCCCTCGGCGCCCCG
>JBBQBU010000256.1:0-8103 GCA_038318015.1 Chloroflexota bacterium
TGCCAGCGACGCGCCCACACGTTGGGAACGGGGGCCGCTCCTCGTGTGGGCGTGCCGCTGGCGCACTCGCCAATAGGCCGCAAGAAGCTTCGCGGCGACCTAGCGGGCGGCGACGGCTGCCTGCGGCTCGGGCAGCGCGGCGGGTGTGTAGACGGGCAGCCGCAGCGTGAACGTCGAGCCGACGCCGGGCGTGCTTGCCACCTCAATGCGCCCGCTGTGCTCCTCCGCGATCCACTGCGCGATGGATAGGCCCAGACCCGTCCCGCCGGTGGTGCCAGTATCACGGTGGCGGGCGTTGTCCGCACGGTAGAACCGCTCGAACAGGTGCGGGATGTCGTGGGCCGCGATGCCCAGGCCGTTGTCAGCGACGGTGATGAGGACGGCATCGTCGCCATCAAGGTGCGCCCCCAGCCGAATCTCACCACCGTCCGGCGTGTACTTGATGGCGTTGTCCACCAGCACCAGCAGCAGCTCTTTCAAATAGTCCGTATCGCCCAGCACCGCCGCCTCAGCCACCGCGTCCGCGACGAGGGTATGCTCGTGCGGCAGCGCCATCAGCCGGGCCTGCCGGTAGACATCGCGCACAATGCGCTCGATGCGGACCTCGTCGCGGCGCTCCAGGCGCAGGCCCGAGTCCACGCGGGCCAGCGTCAACAGGTCGCCCACCAGCCGGCTCAACCGCTCGATCTCAGCCAGGGCGTCGGCCAGCGCCTCGTCACGGTCGGCCGGCGGCAGGTCGTCGCCCGCCCGCTGGAGCAGTTCCAGGTTCGTGCGAATCGTCGCCAGCGGCGTACGTAGCTCGTGCGAGGCGTCCGCGACGAACCGGCGCTGCGAGGCCAGCGTGTACTCCAGTTCGCCGTACGTTTCCTGGAGCTGCCCGAGCATCTGGTTGAAGGTCACCGCCAGCCTCGTCACCTCGTCACGCGATGCCCGCACCGTTCGCGGCACCGCCACGCGCCGGCCGAAGTCGCGCGCCTCGCCAATAGACCGGGCGTCGCGCGTCAGCCGGCCGATGGGGCTCAGGGCGGCACGCGCCAACAGGTAGCCCGCTGCCGTGGCGAAGATCAGGCTGAGCGAGCCGATGCCGATGAGCACCAGCCGCAGCCAGGTCAGCGTCACCTCAATGTCGCGGAGGGTGCGGGTAATCTGGATGACACCAGCGATGTTCCCCTCCAGCTGTCGCGGCTCCAGCGGCGCATAGTAGATGCGCACCGGCGTCTGGTCGATCACATCCGTTGTGAACGTCGAGTTGCCAGCCAGCGCCAGATCGACGTTTTCGCGATTGATCGGCACGGCCCGGTCGCGCAGGTTCTCCGACTGGATCAGCACGCGACCGTCCAGGTTGAGCACCTGCACCGTCATGCCCGGCGATGCGAAAGCGTCCAGGTTCGGGAAACGGATGAACACGTTGACGCGCGGCTGGGTGGCCTCGCGGCGCAGGTCCAGGTCAATCGTCCCGCTCAACTCGCGTGCCTGATTGCGGAGGTTCTCGTCGATCTCGCTCTCAAGATAGTGCTCAAGCGAGAGATAGACGGCCATGTCTGCCGCCAGCAGCGTCAGCCCGAGGACGGCAGTGTAGAGCAGCGCAATGCGCCAGCGCAGCGGCAACGGCGGGTGCAGGAGGATGCGGAGCAGCGGGCCGCGCCGGAACAACGAACGCCCCGGCGGCGGCTCGGCAGCCGCGGAGGTACCCTGCCCAGAACTGCCCTGCGTCGGGCGGGTCTGCGGGTCGGCCGGCACCGTACTCTGCGGCTCACGCGTGATGGCGGCACTCATTCGCGCAGCACGTAGCCGGCGTGCCGGACGGTGTGAATCAGGCGCGGCTCGTCGTTCGCTTCCAGCTTGTTGCGGAGCTGCCCCACGTAGACCGGCACAAGGTTGGACTCGCCCTCGAAATCGTAGCCCCAGACCCGTTCAAGGATGTAGGTGTGCGGCAACACCCGGCGCGGGTGCCGCATGAACAGGTGCAGCAAGTCGTACTCTTTGCTGGTCAGCCGGATCATGCGGTCAGCGCGGCGAGCCTCACGTGCGCCAGTATCCAACACGAGGTCAGCGAAGCGCAGCAAATCGGCGGTCGGGGGCCCGGTCGGCGCGTCCGGCTCGCGGCGGCGCAGGCGGGCACGCACCCGCGCCAGTAGCTCCTCGACGGCGAACGGCTTGACGAGGTAGTCGTCGGCACCGGCCTCCAGGCCAGCCACCTTGTCGCCGATCTGGTCGCGCGCCGAGAGCATCAGCACCGGCACGCCGCCGCCAGCATGGATGCGTCGGGCGACCTCCAGCCCGTCCATGCCCGGCAGCATCACATCCAGGATGATGAGGTCCGGCGACTCGTCGCGGGCCAGTTGCAGGCCCGCCATGCCGCTGGTTGCCGTCAGGACGCGGTACCCCTCGTAGGCGAGCACGCGCCGCACCGACGCCACCAGCCGGTCGTCATCGTCCACGACCAGGACCGTCGCCGGGCCTTCACGCTCCACTGCCACCGATCCGTTCACTGCGTCCCTGTCTTGCCTGTGTCGGCGGGTCGTGTACCGCCGTGCGGGCCGCGCGACGGACCTGTCGTGGCTGCCAGCACGACCACTGCCGCCTCGACCATCGGCTCATTGTACGGTGACGCGCGACGCGCCGACCGAAATTTTGAGGGTCACACGGTCGGTGGCCGTCTCAAAGCCAGGCGAACGGTACTCGTTGCCCTGCTTCGGAAAGCGCACCTGGTTGATCTCGAAGTGGTTCGGGCCGCCATCCGTGATGATGCGCGCGGCCACGTTGGCCGGCACGCGCACGTCAATCTGCGTCGCGCCGCCCTCGATAGAAGCGGCGGTCTGGCCGCGCGCCGGCAGCGTGACCTGTGCACGACTCGCGCCCGTTTCTATCGAGAGGTTCGGTATCTGGAGCGCCTCAAGATCGAGCTGCATCTCGGTCACGCCAGATTCAATCTTGAGATCCGTTGGCACGTTTGGCGACAGGCGCAGTTCCAACCGACCGAGGTCGAAGTTCTGGCCCAGGTCGCGCGGGCTTAACTTGATCGTCCTGCGGCCGTTCGCCAACGTAGAACGCGGCTCGAAGCGCACGCCCTGGTGCCCGTACACGAAGCCATCCGCCAGTGTGTCGCCCGCTGCGTCGGCGGGCAGTACCCCGATAGTGAGCGCCCCGGCTCCGTACTCCACCTCAACGCTGGCCCTCGTCGCACCGGCCAGCGACTGCGGCGGGATCAGCTTCTGCTCGCCAGTGCGGACCCGTGTCGCATCGTTCCAGCGGAACGCGAAGTCGCTGGCTGAGACGGCAACGCCGATGATCGGGAGCGACACCACCAGCAGCACCAGCGTGCCCCAGGCCACCCGCCCCGTGATGAACGCCTCAACACCGAGCAGCACCAGCAGCAACGGCCAGAACGGCCAGATGTCCCGCCAGATCGTCCAGGGGACCATATGCAGGTTGTTGAGCAGCAGGAGGACGCCGGCCGACAGCAGGATCAGCGGCCCGACGATGTGGCGCGGCCCTGACCGTGACGGCCTCGGCATCTGTGGCTGAGTGGGGCGGTACTCGGGAACGCTCATGCTAGCCACGTCGACCTCGCCCAAACAGCAGCCAGACACCCCCGCCCACCAGGATCAGCGGCAGAATGTACTCCGGCTCGACCCACCACAACAGGCCCAGGTTGTTCACCAGGATCAGCAGGCCCAGAATAATCAGGATGGCACCGGCCCAGTGCTGACGGCGGCGGCGACGCTCTGGCGGGGCAGCGGCAGCCGCGCCCGCGCCACCGTATGGCGGCGGGCCAAATTGCGGCTCGTGGTGGCTGCTGCGGGGCGCAGTGGAGGAGGCTGCCGTGAAGGAGGCCGCGCCAGGGGCAGTGTACGGCCGGTCCGTCGGCCCGTCAGCACCGGCGGGCGCGCTGGGTGGCGCCGGCGTGCTAGACGAGATGCGCGGCGGGCTTTCGGGCAGCGGCTCGCCGAATGGGTCGATGGTGGATGCAACGGCGCTGGCAGGGTCGTAACGGACGGGAAGGCGGCTGGTCGTCACGGATTCTGCGGTCATGGATGCTTCCTCATGGGCAACGATTCGGCTGAGCAATAGGTCTTCGTCGATGGGTTGGGCGGCCGCTGGGGACATGTCCCCAGCGGCCGCTGTCGCGGGGGACGTGGTGGTCGTCGTCCGTGTCGCGGTGGCGGCCGGCGCAGCGTCAGCCACCGGTGCGGCAGCGTCGAATGGGGCGGCGGTTGGCGCGGCGGTGCTGGCCGGTTCGCCGGGCGTTGCGCCCGATGCACCGCGTCCCGTTCCCGCGCTGTTGCCACCGCGCATGGGCTCGACATACTCCCGCACGCGCCCCGACAGGTCGTCGAAGTCGCGGCGGAGCGCGTCCATGCGGGGGCTGTCGTCACCTTCGAACGGCACGACGATCCAGAGGACGATGTACGCCAGGATGCCAACGCCGGAGATGAAGGCGGTGACAACGAAGAGCAAGCGGATCAGCACCGGATCGACATCGAAATAGTCTCCGAGGCCTCCGCTCACCCCAGCGATCATTTTCTGCGAGCGGCTGCGGTAGAGCCGACTCGGCATGTGGGCGGCCATGATGAGTTTTCCTCCCTGCGGTACGCGCAAGCAGCCAGCGTGTCCGGACGGTCTGCTCACCAGTGGGACGCAGGGCGGGCGCGGATTGTTGCAGGGTTTCGCACCGTGAGTTCTCGCGAAGCCAGGATGCTAAAAAGCCTGTGTGATCGACGTTGGAACCGTGTACATGACGAAGGCGCTGGAGAGCCTGGCCGGAGCCGACAGCGAACTGGCGAACCGGCGCTTCAACAACTGCGCCAATCGGGCGTACTACGCCTGCTACCAGGCCGCCATCGCCGCCGTCACCAGAGACGGCATTCAATCCACCGGAGTTCAGTGGAGTCACGAAGGAGGTGCCAGTTCGTTCGACGGCATCCTGATCAATCGGCGCACGCGGTACGGCAGTGACCTGAGGGGGACGATTGATCGTATCCATGCTGTACGCGTGCGCGCCGACTACGGATTACAGTATGTGAGTGAAGTCGAGATGCAGCGGATCATCCGCCGAGCACGCAGCTTTGTCGCAGCGATCAATGAGCATGGGGAGAAGGGTCCATGATTGACGATGTCGGGCCGCTCCATCTCCGGTTCGAGGATGATGCGCGCGAATATCCGCTGTCCCCGGAGTTACAAGCGGCCGTGAGGGAGCTTTCGGCCCTGATTCGTGCAGCACATCCGGAGGCACAGTTTGCACTTCGGCCACACCCTGAAGAGCCGTCGCTTATGCTCCTGCTGGCGACGGTGGACGTGGACGACCTGGATGAAGTGGTTGACCTCGTCATCGACCGCATGAGTGAACTTCGCACTGAGGCAGGCGTGCCGATCCTGGTGGTGCCGCTGCACACGCCAGAGCGCGTCGCCGCCACGTACGCCGCGATGCAGCCAACCCCGGCCGTGCTGCCGACGACGCCGCGGTAGCCGACCGCCCCCAGTCTGCGGCAGCCTCGGCCGCAGACTGGGGGCCGGTGGCCGATGGCGGCGGGGCCAGGGCTACGTCAGCACCGCGACTATGGCAGCGACTTGAGGTAGGCGTACAGGGCGCGCAGATCGTCGTCTGTGCCGCGCGCGTACTCCCGCCACGGCATGTCGTCGGACAGGCGGTGGCCCGACGGGGCCACGCCTTCTCGCAGGGTCCGCAGGAGCTGCTCCTCCGTCCAGCCCTTTACGGTCCGCAGATTCGGGCCGGGCGGCGGGCCTTCCGGGATGTTCTGCCCGTCCAGCGCCGCGCCGTGACAGGTCGTGCAGCCGCTGATCTGCGCCAGATGCTCCCCGTACGCCACGGTCGGGCCGCGCGGCGGGGCAGACACGCTGCCGGTTGGCTGCTGGTTGTTCAACGGGAACATGCCCGCCCCGACGAGCATCGCTCCAAGCGGCTTCAAGCTCCTCGGCGGCGAATCCTTGCTGATTGCTGGCTGGCTTCGCAGATACGCCACGACGGACTGCACGTCCTGGTCCGAGAGGTAACGGTAGTTCTCGGACGGCATCAGCATCAGCGCGCGGCCGTCTCGGTCCACCCCCTCGCGGATGGCGCGGATCACCTCGCCGTCGCTCCAATCCTTCAGCCGGCCGCCCGGCGTCAAGTTCGGGGCGTAGAGGCTGGCAATCGGCCCGAGATCGAACGGCTTACCGTCAAGGACCGGGCGTTCGACATACGGCTCGGTGGCGTGACAGCCAACGCAGCCGGTCAGGCTCGACGCGAGATACGCTCCGCGCGCGATCTCCTCGGGCGTGCGCTCAACCGTGACATTCGGGACCGGGTTCGCGTGCGTCTGCAACAGGCGTCGCTGCGCGTTCGCCCAGAGGCCTCCCGCGCCGACCAGCACGATCACCACCAGGCCGACCAACACAACCCCGACGATCCGCAGAAGGCGTTTCAACCACATACGTTGCTAGTCTCCCCAGTGGCCCAGTGGCCCAGTGGTGCGGCTGACCGGTTGCCCCAGGCCACGGTGCCGCGCGTACCACCACCGCATCAGGTACTCAGTGTGGGGGCCGCCGCCCGGACGGACTGTGCCGTGCAGCACAGCCACGCCGCCTACTTGACGACGATGGTGCCCTTCATGCCGGCGGCCTCGTGGCCGGGCTGCGCGCACAGGTAGGCGTAGGTACCCGGTCGCAGGATCGTGAACGTGCCCTGCGCCGCCTGCTTGCCGGCCCCCTCAATCCTGACTGGCTGCTCCACGCCCTCCCCGATGACGATATCGTGGATCAGTGCGCCGCCGTTGACCAGCGTGACTGATACCGGCTGGCCGGCCGGCACGATGATGGTCTGCGGATCGAAGCGCATCTGGTCGCTGGCGTTGACGACGAACCGGGCCCCGTCGGCGCTACTGGCCGGGCCGAGCGCTTCATGGTCAGTTGCAGCGTCGCACCGAGCCGCGCCCCGATCAGGTCAGCGACGGGCTGGCGGTTCGCAAACGAGTACCCCAGGTTGCCCTGGAGCACCTTGTCCGAGATACCGCGCTAGCCGGACGGGGGTCGGCTGGTCTAGCCCGAACTCCTCGCGTACTTGCGCGACGTACTCAGGCGGCGCGGGGAAGTCGCCAATCAGAATGGTGGCGGGGTCGCCGGGCGCCAGTTGGATCAGCGTGAAATTGATGACGATAACGCCAGGCAGCAGCGGAATGGCCTGCAACAGCCGCTGCAACGTGAAGAGCGCGAGGCCACCGGAATTCAACCCTCACCCCCGGCCCCTCTCCCACAAGTGGGAGACGGGGGAGCGGGACGACGGGGGGAAGTCGTGACGGCGCTGATCGAGAGGCGCAGCCTGAGCAAGGTCTTCTCGGTGCGGGCGGGGCTGTTCGCGGCAGGCCGGCAGTTTCACGCCGTCGATGACGTCTCGATCAGCATCGAGGACGGCGAGACGGTGGCGCTGGTTGGCGAGTCTGGGTCGGGCAAGTCCACCCTCGGGCGGATACTGCGGGGCCTGCTGCCGCCAACGTCGGGCGAGGTGCTGTACATCGGCAACCCGATCCGACAGCTACGCGGCGACGAATGGAAGCAGTTCCGCCGCGAGGTCCAGGTGGTCTTTCAGGACACGTCAACGTCCCTCAATCCGCGCAAGACCATTGGGGTCAGCCTGGACGTGTCGGTGCGGGCGCAGGTACTCAAGCTCTTGCGCGACCTTCAGCGCGACGCCAACCTTGCCGAGTTGTTCATCACACACGACCTGGGCGTCGTGCGGGCGGTCGCCAGCCGCGTACGGGTGATGTACCTCCGCGCGCTGGTCGAGAGCGGTCCGGTGGAAGCGTTGTTCACAGCACCGGCCACCCGTACACCCGCGCGCTGCTGGCCGCAACGCCGGTGCCTGATCCGACGCGCCGCCACGGGCACGGCCCGCTCGGCGGCGAGATCCCGTCGCCGCTGAACCCGCCGCCAGGGTGCCGGTTTCATCCGCACTGCCCGCTGGTGCAGGATACCTGCCGGTCGACCCCACCGCCGCTGGTGGCGTTGTCGGGCGGGGTGGAGAGCGCCTGCCACTTCGCAGAGGATGTGCAGGCGCTCGGCCCGGCCGGCCACGCCGGGGCGTAACGCCCCCGCAGCGTGCCAGCG
>JBBQBU010000257.1:0-8079 GCA_038318015.1 Chloroflexota bacterium
GGCCCATCCTTTACTTTTGCGCGTTGTTCGTATACATCTCTAAACGGGTGTCTCTGAGAACTACCGCCGGGCTCGGTGGTGGGGCCGCACCCCCGACCCCGGCGCTTCCGTAACTGCGGGCCCAACAGACGGATCAGACTCCGGTTCGCTACAGTATGGCGTTGTGAGGCATGCGACGCGGGCCAATGGCCACAGCGTCGAAGGGAGTTGCCGATGCGGAACTGGCTTCCACAGCGTCCTTTGACCGGCCCGGAAATCATTGGTGTTATCGTCGCGTCGTTTATGCTGTTCCCGCTGGTGATCGGCGGGTTCTTGTCGCTGGTGATGGCGCTCTCGACGTGGCCGGCGGTCCTGGGCCTCGCCACCGGGGCTGGTGGCGCGCTGATCGTCCAGCGGGCACTGGCGAGGGAGTCGGTGGTTGGGCGGCGGCGCATCGCGGAGCTAGAGCAGGAGAACGCGACGCTGGCGCGGCAGGTCCGCCAGCTCGAAGCTACCGTAGACGAGTTTATCCACCCCACGCGCGACGAGCCGTATGAGCGCCCGCCCGCGCTGCCGTCTCGGGCATCAGAAACCAGGGCGGCACCTAATTCTTGGCCGCCGCCGCCCCCGTTTCCGCCGCCGCCCCCTGGTGGGGGCTACGGGCGGGGCTGATCGAGCAACGCGGCCACGCGCTTGGGGGCCGTCATGCGGTAGCTTTCCTCGATCAGGTCGGCCAGTTCGCCCCAGTCCGTCATGTCCCCCAGGTACACCCCGAGCCACCCTTTCGGCCCGACGTACGGCGGCACGAAGAAGCGGGCAGGGTCGGCCTGGACCAGCGCCGCTTGCAGGCCCGGCCGCGCCTTGCACGACACCCTGGCCCGCCCATCGCTGGCGCTGCCCATCGCAAAGATTTTCTCGCGCACCCGGAACGTCGCCTGGCCCCAGGTTTCGCGCTCGATGGCTTCGGGCAGCGCCAGACAGATTGCGCGGAGCCGGTCCAGTGATTCCATCGTCACCCCACCGTCTTCAGCAGGGCCGTCGTCCCGAAGCGAGCGGCCAGTTCTGAAATGTGCGTCCAGGTGCTGTCCTCAATCGAGATGCCGTCCTTCAGCCGCTGCTGCGCGGTGTAATACTCCTTCTCGCCGGGGTACAGGACTTCCTTGAACCCCTCGGCAGGCGGCGTCTCCTTCAGGTACTTGACGAACGCTTCAACCTGCCCCTTGAACTCGGCCAGCGGCATGAAGGCGCTCGGGTCCATCGCCAGCATGAACGAGCCGTCGTTGTGGCGGCCCTGCGGGTCGATGCCGAAGCCCAGGCCCGGCAGCAGCGCAGCGAATGTCTCCACCGCGAACGACAGGCCATATCCCTTGTGACCCTCTGGGCCGCCCAGTGGCAGCATCACGCCGCCGTCCTGTGCGGCGTTCGGGTCGGTGGTCGGCTTGCCGTCCTTGTCCAGCAGCCAGCCCAGCGGGATCGGTAGGCCGCGCGCCCGCGCCACGCCGAGCTTGCCGGCGGCCACCGCGCTGGTCGCCATGTCGATGAAGACCGGCCCGGCCAGGTCAGACGGGAACGCGATGCAGATCGGGTTGGTCCCCAGCCGCGCCTCGCGCCCACCGAACGGCGCGACCGACTTCGGCCCCTGCCCGGAGTCGCACATCAGGATGCCGATCAGCCCGGCCTTCGCCGCCATCAGCGGGTAGTCGTTCAAGCTGCCGACGTGGCTCTGCTCGCGCACCACGGCCATCGAGACTTTCATCTCGTGGGCCTTTTCGATGCAGCGTTGCATCGTCCACTCGGAGATGACCGGCCCGAAACCCCACTGGCCATTGACCATGATGGTGGTCGGCGTCTCGCTCATGACCTCGGGCTTGGCCTTCGGCATGATGTGGCCCCGGTCGATGCGGTTCACGTAGGTCGAGAGCAGCACGACGCCGTGCGAGTCGTGTCCCTTCAGGTTCGCGCCGACCTGATGCGACGCGACGATCTCGGCGTGCTCCGCTGGCGTCCCGGCGGCCTCATAGATGGCCTTCGCGAGTGTGTGGAGCGCTTCGTGATTGACCACGACTGGCATGACATGTCCCCCCTCTCCTGCCCTCTGAGCGTAGCACGGCCGGGTGGGGAGGGACGAGTGCCGGGGAGTGGGAAGGGCCGGCTGTGGCCCGCCTGCCCGTGTGGCTCGATTACGGCGGCCCGCCCTCGCGGCTCTCGCCTCTCACGACTCGCAACTCGTCTGCTACGATGCGCCCATGATCGTTGACGGCCACGCGCACGCCTTCCCGTACCTCGGCGGTGCCTCCGGGTTCCCCTCCGCCGAGCACCATACGCGGCTGCTCCAGCGCCACTTCACGACCCACCCCCAGGGCGCGCGCCGCGTCAGTGACAACCAGATCGTCACCGAGCCGACCCTCTGGGACGGCAAGACGCCCGGCTACGACGGGCTGCTAGATGTCGGGTTTCGCGTCGGGCGGTTCGGGCGCTTCGAGTGGGAGAAAGACGGGGTCGCGTACTACATCCAGTGGCTGCCGCCGCACCTGGAAGAGAACACCGCCAGCCCGGAGCGGATGCTGGCGCAGATGCAGTACCTCGGTGTGGACCGGGCGCTGTTGCAGCGCGGCTACCTCTACGGCCTGATCGACGAGTACCTCGGCGACATCGTGCGGCAGCACCCGGACACGCTGCGCGCCTGCCTCTGCGTAGACGAGAGCCAGCTTGAGCAGCCCGCGCAGATCGAGTATCTGTTGCGCTGCGTGCGCGAGTTGGGCTTGACCGCGCTGTATATGGACAACGACCGATTCTGGCTCGGGGCACAGGGCGCGGAGTTCGGGGCTGCGCCGTACGTGCCCTTCTGGGAGACGGTCCAGGCGCTCGGCATCCCGGTGCTGTGGGACATCCGCTTCGTGCAGCGGCGCGCCCAGGCCGACTATCTGGGCGAAGTGGCGCGGCTGCACCGCTTCGCGCGGCAGTTCCCGCAGATCCAGAACGTCTACACCCACGGCATCCCGCCGCAGGCGTTGTCTGACGGCAAGATCCCTGACGAGATCCTGGCGATCCTGCGCGAGCCGAACGTGACGCTCGAACTGCTCTTCCCGCTGCTTTACGGCGCGACCTGGGAGTACCCATACACCGAAGCCCAGCCGCTGATCCGCACGTTGTACGAGACGTTCGGGGCGAGCAAGCTGCTCTGGGGCTCCGACATGCCGAACGTCGAGCGCAGTTGCACCTACCGCCAGACGCTGACCTACCTGACCCGGCACTGCGCGTTCATCACCCCGGCCGACCTGGACCGCATCGTCGGCGGCAACGCGAACGACCTGTACTTCAGCCTCACGCCGGCCACGCGCAGGCCCGCCGGCGCGTAGCAAGCCATCGTCGCGGGCATGCAGCACGTGGGCGGTCTTGCTGCGTTTGGTGTGCGAGCGCGTGACGCGGACCATGTGGCACGCTGCTTGCGCTGGGCCAGCGCGCTCGCTATCGGCACCCGTGTAGCTGGCACAATGGTCACGCAGCGATAGTGGCGGTGGTGAGGTGGGTGATGAGCGTGGACGACCGGGCAGGCGGCATGGTGGTTGACGACACCCTCACCGGTGGCGGTGACATCGGCGCGTTGATGCGTGCTTACGACTGGGCATCGTCACCGCTTGGCCCCGTCGCTTCGTGGCCGCGCAGCCTCAAGACCTGTGTCCGGATCATGCTCACGTCCCGCCAGCCGATGTGGCTCGGCTGGGGTGACCAACTCACCTTCCTCTACAACGACCCGTATACAGCGGTTCTCGGGAATAAGCACCCGCAGGCGCTCGGGCGGCCAACCGCCGATCTCTGGTCCGAGATCTGGGCTGAGGTCGGGCCGCGCATCCAGACCACGCTCTCGAGCGGCGAAGGCACCTTTGACGAGGCGCTGCTGCTCATCATAAAGCGGTACGGCTACGCTGAGGAGACGTATTTCACCTTCTCCTACAGCCCGGTCCCGAACGACCAGGGCGGCGTCGGAGGCCTGTTCTGCGCCAACAGCGAGGAAACCCGGCGCATCATCGGTGAGCGCGAGTTGGCGCTGCTGCGAGAACTGGCGACCAGCACGGCCAACGTCCGCACCATCAAGGACGCGTGCCTGGGCAGCGCCCGCGCCCTGGCGGCGAACCAGCACGATCTCCCGTTCGCCCTGGTGTACCTCATCGAGACGGATAGCACCGGCCGGCGCAGCGCCGTGCTAGCCGGCCGCACGAACATCACCGCCGGGCACCCGGCCGCACCCGACGTGATCGCGCTCGACGCGGCTGGCGAAGAAGCCCTGTGCTGGCCCATCGCCGAGGTGGTGGAACACGCGCAACTCCGGCTCATCTCTGACCTGGGTGCCGTCTGTCCGGACGCCCACCACCTGCCGGCCGGCGCCTGGAACCGACCGCCTATCCAGGCTGTCGTGCTGCCAATCGCCGCGTCCGGCGGCACGGGCCGCGCGGGCGTCCTGGTGGCTGGCCTCAACCCATACCGGGTCTTCGATGATGGGTACCGCAGCTTCCTGGAACTCGCCGCCGGGCAGATTTCAGCGGCCATCGGCAGCGCCCAGTCCTACGAGGACGAGCGCCGCCGCGCCGAGATGCTGGCCGAGCTTGACCGCTCTAAGACCGTCTTCTTCTCCAACGTCTCGCACGAGTTCCGCACGCCGCTGACGCTGCTGCTTGGCCCCATCGAGGACGGCATCGCCGACACCGTACACCCCTTGCCGCCCGTCCACCGCGAGCGCCAGGAGGCTGCCCAGCGCAACGCCCGGCGGCTCCTGCGGCTGGTGAACTCGCTGCTCGACTTCTCGCGCATTGAAGCCGGCCGCGAGCAAGTCGCCTTCGAGGCCACCGACCTGGCAGCGTACACCGCCGAGCTGGCCTCAACGTTCCGCTCCGCGATTGAGCACGCCGGTTTGCGGTTCATCGTGGACTGCTTGCCGCTGCCGCGTCTCGCCTACATCGACCGCGAGATGTGGGAGAAAGTCGTCCTGAACCTGCTCTCCAACGCCCTGAAGTTCACGTTTGAGGGGGAGATCGGCGTAGCGGTGCGGGCGACAGCGGAGGCGCTGGAGTTGACCGTCTGGGACACCGGCGTCGGCATCGCCCCGGACGAGCAGCCGCGCCTGTTCGAGCGGTTCCACCGGGTCCAGGGCACCCGCGCCCGCACCCACGAGGGCACCGGCATCGGGCTGGCGCTGGTGCAGGAGCTGGTCAAGCTGCACGGCGGCACCATCCGCGTGCAGAGTGTGCCGGACCAGGGCACCAGCTTCACCGTCTCGCTGCCGGCCGGCTCCCAGCACCTGCCGGTCGACTGGCTCGCCACCGTGAGGCCCGCGCGACCCTCTGGTAGCTACGCCGCGCCGTACCTCGACGAAGCGATGAGCTGGCTACCGGACGATGGCATCGTGACGGACTCCACGCCGCAGACGCCGGCGACCTCTGCGTCTGACTCCGGTGCCATTGACCGCGCGAGCACGCCGGCCGCCGACCCCGCACCGGAGACCGGGCGTCCGCGCGTGCTCGTCGTGGACGACAACCGCGACATGCGCGACTACGTGGTTCGGCTGCTGCGCCAACACTACGACGTGGAGGCCGCCGGCGACGGGGAGGCCGCCCTGACCGCTGCTCAGGCCCGCCCGCCCAGCCTGATCCTGAGCGACGTGATGATGCCGCACCGCGACGGCTTTGAGCTGGTCGCGGCGTTGCGGGCGGACCCGCGCACGCATGACGTGCCGATCATCCTGCTATCCGCGCGGGCCGGCGAAGAGGCCAGGGCGGACGGTATGCGGAGTGGTGCCGACGACTACCTCGTCAAGCCGTTCTCGGCGCGCGAGCTCCTGTCCCGCGTCGAAGCACGCATCGCCCTGGCGAGTGCCCGCGCCGAGGCCGAAGCCGAACGCGCCCGCCTCCGCATCCTCTTCGAGCAGGCACCGGCCGCCGTCTGCCTGCTCGATGGCCCGGACCACGTCTTCACGCTGGCGAACCCGCTGTACCAAAAACTGGTCGGGCAGCGGGATCTCCTGGGGAGGTCGGTGCGGGAGGTCTTCCCCGCGCTGGCAACCCAGGGCATCATCAGCGTCCTCGATCAGGTCTATCAGGAGGCCGAGCCGTATGTCGGCAACGAGGTGCTGCTGCGCGAGGATTGGAACGGCAACGGGCAACAGGTAGACAGGTACTTCAACTTCCTGTACGCCCCGGTCCTGAAGGCGGACGGCACGGCCGAAGGCGTCTTCGCACACGCCTACGATGTCACCGATCAGGTCTTTGCTCGGCAGGAGGTCGAACGCCTGGCACGGGCGCTGGCCCGTGAGCGTGACCGGATTGAGCAGGTGCTGACCAGCATCAGCGATGCGTTCGTCACCGTCGATCATGACTGGCGGTACACCTACGTCAACGATCAGGCGACGGAGCTACTGGGTCGGTCGCGCGTGGAGTTGCTTGGGGCACGGGTCTGGGATCTGTTCCCGGAGATGGTTGACAGCGAGGCGTACCGGCGGCTCCACGAGGCGGCAGGGCAGAAGCACGCCGTCCACTTCGAGGACTTCAACCCCGCGCTCGACCGCTGGTTCGAGAACCGCGCCTACCCCAGTGACGGCGGACTGGCGATCCTTTTCTCGGACATCACGGAGCGCAAGCTGACCGAGTATCGCCTGCACGAAAGTGAGGAGCGCCTCCGGGTGGCCCTGGCCGGCGCGCAAATCACCGTCTTCACCCAGGACCAAGATTGCCGCTACACCTGGATCTACAATCCGGTGTCGCCTTTCGCGTCGGAGCGAGTCATCGGGACCACCGACCTCGACCATCTGCCACGGGACGAGGCCGAGACGCTGCATGCCATCAAGCGCCGCGTCATGGAGACGGGCCAGGGGGCGCGCGAGATCGTGCAGATTACCAACGCGGCTGGCGTCGCCTACTTCGACCTGAGTGTCGAGCCGCTGCGCGACCCATACGACGCGATCATCGGCATTATGGGGTCCGCGCTCGACGTCACCGAGCGCCAGATGCTGGAGCGCGCACAGACCGAGTTCATCGCGATGGCGAGCCACGAGCTTCGGAATCCGCTGGCGGCTGTGCGCGGCTTCGCCCAGTTGATGCAGCGCCGTCAGCAGTACAGCGACCGCGCCGTTGATGCCATCCTCGGCCAGACGCGACAGCTTGAGCGGCTGGTGGGCGACCTGTTGGATATCACACGGGCGACGGCCGGACGGTTCGAACTCCAGCGTTCCGAAGCCGACTTGATCGCCGTCGCGCAGGCGGCCGTCGACGAGGCCCAGGCGACGACTGCGGCGCACCGGGTCCGGCTGCGGGCACCGCGCGGCACCGTCAGCGGCCGGTGGGATGCCGACCGTATCGGCCAGATTCTCCGCAATCTGCTCTCCAACGCCATCAAGTACGCGCCGCAGGGCGGTGAAATCCTGGTAGAGGTGCGGGCCGGGGCAGCCGACGCCACCATCGCCGTCACGGACCACGGCCAGGGCATTCCCACAGACGCGCTCCCACGGCTGTTCGGTCGCTTCTACCGGGTCGAGCAGGCGGCCGGCGGCGCGTCCGGGCTAGGGCTGGGGCTGGCGATCACCAAGACACTGGTCGAGGCGCACGGCGGGCGCATCGAGGTTGCATCCGTCCTGGGGCAGGGCAGCACCTTCACCGTCCACTTGCCCTACGACGAGGACGGCGGCACCGCGCCGCCCGCCACTGACGAGCAGCAGGAACCCGGCGCGCAGCACATCCTGATCGTTGACGACGACGACCAGATTCGCGCCATCCTCGAACAGGCGCTGCTCGACGAAGGGTATGAGGTGGCGGTGGCCGCTGACGGGCTGGCCGCGCTCGAACACGTGCAGGCGCACCCGCCGAGCCTGATCCTGCTGGACGTGATGATGCCGAACATGGACGGCCCCGGGTTTGCGCGGCAATTGGACCGCCAGCAGCTGCGCGGGGACATCCCAATCATCGTCATCTCAGCGGCCGACCGTCTCAGGCAGAACGCGGCCCAGATTCGGGCAGCGGCCTTCCTGGCGAAGCCGTTCGACTTGACGACCCTGGTGGAGATGGTTGGGCGGTTGGTGCCGCGCTTCCCGGCCGTCTGAAGCTGCCGCTTTCC
>JBBQBU010000258.1:0-8067 GCA_038318015.1 Chloroflexota bacterium
CACGCCCCGTGCCCCTGGCAAGCCGCGTGGCCTTCAGTCGCCAGCCGCGAACTCGGGCACGCGCACGCCGCCCTGGAAGCGCATGTCGGCGACTGCACGCCCGAAGCGAGGCCCGCGCCCATGAGCCCGATTCCTCCCTCATCCCTCCCCGACGCATTGGTGCCGGTCAGGCTCCGCATCGCCCCCTCCCCGACCGGCGACCCGCACGTCGGCACGGCCTACATCGCCCTCTTCGATATGGCATTTGCTCGGCGGCACGGCGGACAGTTCGTGCTGCGGATCGAGGACACGGACCGCGCGCGTTATGTCGATACGTCTGAACAGAACATCTTCGAACTGCTCCACTGGATCGGCCTGGAGTGGAACGAGGGTCCGGATGTCGGCGGCCCGTACGGCCCGTACCGGCAGTCGGAGCGCCTCGACATCTACCGCGAGTACAGCGACCGACTGATTGCCGCCGGGCACGCCTACCGCTGCTGGTGTTCGCCGGACCGCCTGGACCGCATCCGCAAGGAGGCCCAGGCGCGCAAGGAGCCGTTCAAGTACGACCGTTTCTGCGTCGGAAAGTCCGATGCTGAGCGGCAGTCGCTCGGCGAAGTCTCCGAGCGGCCGGTCGTGCGTATGCTGGTGCCGGACGACGGCGTGACGGCGTTTAACGACCTGATCCGCGGGCGTATCGAGTTCGAGAATCGGCTGATCGACGATCAGGTATTGCTGAAGGGCGACGGCTTCCCGACCTACCATCTGGCCGTCGTCGTTGACGACCACCTGATGCAGATCAGCCATATCACGCGCGGCGAAGAGTGGATTTCCAGCACGCCGAAGCACGTCTTGCTGTACGACTGGCTCGGCATTCCGCGGCCGAAGTTCGCTCACTTCCCGCTGCTCCGCAACGAGAATCGCAGCAAGGTCTCGAAGCGCAAGAATCCGTGGGCGACACTTGGGTGGTTCCGCAACGAGGGCTTCCTGCCCGAGGCGTTGCTGAACTTCCTCGCGCTTATGGGCTGGTCGATGCCGGACGGTCGCGAGGTCTTCAGCCTCGACGACTTCATCCAGAACGTTGACCTGGACCGCATCAGCCCGACCGGCCCGATCTTCGACCTGACGAAGCTGGACTGGCTCAACGGCCACTACATTCGACAGATGCCGCTGGCAGACCTGGCAGTCCAAGTGCGACCGTTCCTGGAGCGCGCCGGCGTCGTCCCGAACGATCCGCCGCTCGAAACCGTGTTACCGTTGATCCACGAGCGCCTGAAACGGCTCGGGGAAGCACCGGAACTGCTGTCGTTCTTTTACGCCGACGCGCCGACCTACGAGACGGCCCTGCTGGTGCCGAAGGGGATGGAGCGCCCGCGCGTGGCCGAACTGCTCGCCGAGTCTGCGGCCCGCATCGACGCCGCGCCGTCGTTCGAGCACGATGCACTCGAAGGCAGCCTGCGCGAGTTGGCGGCCACGAGTGGCGTCAAGACGGGGCAGTTGTTCATGTCGTTGCGTGTCGCCAGCACGTTCAGCAACGTGTCGCCTCCGCTCTTCGAGACGATGGTGGCGCTCGGCAAGGGGCGCGTGCTGACGCGGCTGGAGCAGGCACAGGCGCGTCTGGCCGAGGCGTAAACCTCGGCCAACACCCTAACAAGGTGTTGTCACGAGCTCCAAGTCTGCCGTATACTTGTGAGGCCGATGCCGATTAGGGTAATGGTAGCCCGACTGATTCTGGATCAGTTAGTCTAGGTTCGAGTCCTAGATCGGCAGCCCACCAGCGCCATGCCTCCCTGAGCGTGGCGCTTTTTGTTGCCCTGCGCCCGGCTTGAGTTGCCTACTGCACGTCTGCCTGCCATTCGACACAGCCAGGAGGCCCACCCCAGGAGCCTGGGGCGGGCCTCGTCGTGCCCGCGTGAAAGCGCGTGAATGAAGGACGAGGATCAGATGCTGGCGACGGCCGAGGTCTCTTCAGGCGCCGTGAGTGGGTTGTGTCCGTGACCGTTGGTCCCGCGGCCGACCGCCAGGTACTGGAAGCCAGCCGCAGCCATCGTGTCCGGCTCGTAGATGTTGCGCCCATCAACGAACACCGGCCGCGCCATCAAGGCACGGAGGCGCGGCAGATCAAGTTGCTTGAACTCGTTCCACTCGGTCAGCAGGATCACGGCGTCGGCGTCGCGTGCGACCTCGTAGGCGTCGGTGCACATCGTCACGCCCGGCAGAATGGCTGCCGCCTTTTCCATCGACGCTGGATCGTACGCCTGGACCTTTGCGCCCTCGCCTTGCAGCAGATGGATGATCTCGATAGCTGCTGCTTCGCGCAAGTCGTCGGTGTTCGGCTTGAATGCCAGCCCGAGGATACCAATGCGCGTGTCTTCTAGCTGCCCCAGCGCGGCCCGCAGCTTCAGCACGACGCTGCGGCGCGCGTCGCGGTTGATCTCCAGCACGGCCCGCAGCAACTGGGGGTGGCACCCGGACAATGCTGCCATGTGCGCCAACGCCTGCACGTCTTTCGGGAAGCATGAGCCGCCGAATCCAACGCCCGCGTTCAGGAATTTTGGCCCGATGCGGTTGTCGAGGCCCATGCCGCGCGCGACCTGTTTCACGTCAGCGCCCATCTTCTCGCAGATCGACGCGATCTCGTTGATGAACGAGATCTTCGTGGCAAGGAAGGCATTCGATGCGTACTTGATCATCTCGGCTGTACGCAGGTCGGTGATGACGACCGTCGCGTGCAGCGGCGCGTACAGTTCCGCCACCTTCTCAGCAGCCGCCGGATCGTCGGCACCCAACACCACGCGGTCAGGCTTGTTGAAGTCGGCTACCGCCGCGCCTTCAGCCAGGAACTCGGGATTGGACACCACCGCCGCTGCCACGCTGCCGAAACGGTCCAGGACGCCCTGCACCCAGTCGCCCGTGCCAATCGGCATGGTGCTCTTGTTCACGACGATGGCTGGCGTGGTCAGGTTCTCGGCAATCGAGTGGGCCGCCGCGCGGGCGTAAGTCATATCCGCTTCGCCGGCCAGCCCAGGCGGCGTGTTGACGGCCACGAACACGAATTCCGTGCCCGCCAGACCCTCCTGGTAGCTGGTCGTGAAGTGCAGCCGCCCGGCACGAATGTTGCGTTCGACCACTTCTTCCAGCCCCGGCTCGTAAATCGGGATGACACCCGACTTGAGCGCTGTGACCTTCTGCTCATCGACGTCGATACACGTCACGCGGTTACCAAGATCGGCGAAGCAGGCTCCGGTAACAAGCCCCACGTAGCCGGTCCCTACGACGCTGATCGTGGACACCGTGCAATCACCTCGAAGTCAGAGATTTGGCTACGCCGAATGCTTCGTCGCATTCTCGCGCATCTACGAAACCCTTGCAGCCTCAGAGTATACGCGAATCAGCGACCGTCGGTGCCCGGTGGCATCGTCAGTTCTGTGTTAGCCGCCGTTTTCGCCGCACTGCCTGTTGCCGTGCGGCCCTCAACCCGACCGCGCGCCAGCCCCTTCCACGACAGGTCTTCGCGGCTCAAGAGCAGCAGGCCTACGACCACGACCGGCACAAGTAGCACCGCGTGGGTCAGCAGTGTGTATGCCCCGGCCGTCGCCATTTCCACCTCGAACGTATCAGTGAGCAGATGCTGGAGCAGCAGGTCAAAGGTGCCGACGTAGCCAGGCGATGACGGCAGCACCGTCGCCAGATTCGCGACCACCATGCCGGCCGTCAGGCTCCAGATGCCGCTGTCAAAGCCCACGCACAGCATCATGAACCAGTAGATGCCCAGTTCTGCCAGCCAGCAGCCAACCGACAACGACACGACGCCGAGCAGCAGGCGCGTGTCCTCAAGTGCCCGCACGCCGTCCACGCACGACGCGACGACCTCGCCAAGTTTGCGGTGCACCCGCGTCGCCAGCGCCGTGCCGAACGCTAGCAGCCGGTCGAGCAGCCGGCGAGGGATCACCAGCAGCACCAGCAGACCAAACGCGCCGCCAGCAGTCACGGCCGCGCAGAAGTACGAGACCACCTCGATCCAGCCGCTCATACGCTGGCGCTCCACGACGAAGACCACGGTCATGAACGCGCACAAGGCCACTAGATCAAGTACCCGTTCGATGAGGATGGTGGCCAGTGTGGCCGGGATCGGGACACCGTGCGAGCGCCGGAGCGCAAACGTGCGGACGATCTCACCCAGGCGCAAGGGCAGCACGTTGTTCACCGTGAACCCGATCAGGATGACGCTTGCGAGGCGCGCGTCGGGCACGGCGGCGAACGGCAACATCAGGAGTCTCCAGCGGATCGCGCGGAGCCAGATGCCGACGAAGTACACCATGATGCCGGGTAGAATCCAAAGCGGCTGCGTCTCGCGCATGTTGGCCCACAGCGCGGCCATATCCTGATTCCAGAAGAAGAAGCCCAGCAGTGCCAGACTGACCACGATGCCGACGAACGACTTGACCTTCAGGATCGGGCCTTGCCGACGACGATGCTGGCACTGCCGGCACCAATATCGCTGTCGCCATCGTCGCGAGACACGTTTGCGACCGTCCGCAACGACACATGCTCGCGGCCAAAGAACACCAGTCCGATAGCCGTCACCAGCGCGTACTGGGTGAGGTGGGCCACGATGGCGACGGCCAGCGCGGACTCGCGCGGCACATCCCAGACGGCCAGAGCAGAAACGGCGAAAAACTGGAACGTACCGACATATCCTGGCGCAGCCGGGAGCATGATGCCCAGGTTAACAACCACCAATAAGAAGGCGCAGGCGGCCGCCTGTTGCAGCGGTGAGAGGCCCAGATTGAAAGCGCTGACCACGAACATGTACGCGGCCCACTCAATGCCCCAGACGACGACCGAGAGCAGCGACGTACTCGCCACGACCTTTGGTCGGCGCATCGAACTGAGTCCGTGCACGAACGAACCAAACGCACCGTTCACGAAGGCGCTGATGCGGGCGGGCAGCGGTCGCGTTACCAGTGCCACGATGCGCGCCACAAGCTCAGAACGATAGAGCACGACGAAGACGGCACATGCGACGCCGCCGAACAGGATCAGCGCCCCAACTTCGAGATTGCGCGCGGAGTTCGGCAGATCGACCAGCGTCGATATCACGACGATGACGGCCACCAACGCCAACCCGTCGAAGATGCGTTCAAGGAAGATGCTTGCCAGTACGAACGTCTTTCGAAGGCCCGTACGCCGGCGTAGCAGATACGCTCGCGCGAACTCGCCCAGGCGGGCCGGCAGTAGGTTGTTCGTCGCGAAGCCGACCATTAGGACGCCGAATAGCTCCGTGAGCGAGCCGACCGGCGAGCCGGCCAGGATGGCGCGCCACCGCAGCGTCCTGACGATGTACCCGACCAGCCACAGCAGCAGCGCCGGCACGATCAGCGCGTAGTTTGCACCGGCCAGCGCATTCCGCAACTCCGCGAAGTTGACGCCGTAGACGGCAAGCCCCAGGCACACGACTGTGACCAAGATGCCCAGGATCTTGCCCTTGTTACCGCGCATTCAGCGTGTGCCCGCAGCCTTCTGCACCAGGACGGTGCCGCCGACGCTTTCCGCTGTGTAGATCGACCCGTCTGAACCAATCGCGATGCCAGTGGGGAAACCGAGGCGGTTCTTGGGGTCGGCCGGCCGCTTCACCTGGCTCGCCTGCCCCTGGGGCGTGACCTGGACGATCTCGCCGCGCTCTGGCAAGGTCACGAAGACTCGGCCGTCAGGACTAGCGGCGATATAGGGCTTGTTCGCAATCGACTTGCTCTCCCAGCCTTGAATCGGCGTTTCGCCAAGCCAGTTGCCGTTGCGGTCAAGGCGCTGAATGCGGGCGTTCCAGGCATCAGCGACCACCAGTGTGTCACCGTCAACTGCGATGCCGACCGGTTCGTTGAACTTACCCGGTTCCAGCCCGGATCCGCCGAACGCCCGGACAAATGTGCCGTTCGCGTCGAAAACCTGGATGCGCTTGTTGCCGGTATCGGTCACGTACACCAGATTCTCGCGGTCAATCGCAATTGAGCGCGGCCCCCAGAAACGGCCAGGAGCAGCCTGTGCGTCGCGGCTCGTGTCGACTAACCCGCCCCAGGAGGTCAAAAACTGACCGTCTGCTGAGAACTTCTGGATGCGATGGTTCCAGGTATCAGCCACATAGACCTCACCGGCCTGGCTCACGGCGATGCCCCACGGCTCGTTGAACTCGCCGTCACCGGCGCCGCTCTTGCCCCAGACCTCGGCGACCGTGCCGTCTTGTGCCAGTACCGTGATTCGGTTACCGCGCCCCTCAGTGATGTAGATGCGCCCGTCCGGCCCGACAGCGACGCCCTTCGGCTCGGCAAGTTGCGGCTCTCCGCCCTGCCCGACGCCGAGTAGCTGCGTGTTCGGATCTAGCTGCTCAATGATGGTGTTGCGCGGGCCAGCTGGCACGGGGGCCGCGGCCGGCCGTCCGGGTTGAGCCGGAGGTGCAGGTGCGGTCGTGGCTGCCGGCCCGAGCGTCTGCACGTCACGCCGCACGTAGAGGTAGAACTCGCGCGCGCCGAGCGTGTTCATTGGCTCGCGGTACAGCAGGAACTTCAGGAACTTTGCGCGCGAAGTCGGGTCGAGCAGGCTTGAGACGATGGCGCCGGGGTTGCTTGCCCACTGCTTGTAGTCTTCGGGGAACCACCAGTTCAGGCGGTACTTCTGCCCCACGTAGTCGCCGAGCTGGTCACGGATCGGCTCGACGTTCGGGGCCATCACCAGGATTACCGGGTAGTCGCGCAGGTTGATGTCCGGCGTAATCGTCTTGCTGTAGTAGCGGCGGTTCTTGTAGTCCCGCAGGTACCACTCGAACGGCCAGGATACGGCCTCGTGCACGACGCGCTGGCCGCCGACATCCTCGACGTAGCCGTTGTCCATCAGGATGCGTAGCTCGTCGCGCTGCCCGGTCTGGAATCCGATCCGTTCGATCTCGCGCGTGACCCACGGCACGTCCGGCGACGATTGCACGTAGACCAGCATCTCCACCGGAATGTCGCCGTGGGCGTACGTCAGCATCCATGACGTGCGGATGTAGAACGCGCCCAGCACCAGCAGCGACACGACCACCAGCGGCACCCGCACGCCAACCCGTTTGACCACGGCAAGGTAGGCGAGGCCAACGATCGCTGCCACGGTCAGCCCGATCAGCGTGTACCGTTCGAGGGTCTTCGTCTCAACCTGGGCGGCGCTCAGCGTTTGCGCCGCACCTACGGCCAGGAAGGCAATGATCGTCGTGCAGGCGGCCAGTGCCAGGCCGACCGCGAGCAGTGTCGGCCGGGCGCGGAGGCGGGCCAGGTCAACGCGCGCCGTCCAGTCACCGAGCCAGCGCGCGGACAACAGCACCAGCGGCATGGCGATATGCGGCAGCAGCCACGGCATCTTCTCGCCAGCCCATGAGTAGATCACGAAGTTGCCGGCGAACCAGTAGGCGCAGAACCAGGCAAACAGCGACTTGCGGAACCATGCCGTGGTCAGCGCTGCAATCGAAAAGATGACCGGGATAAATTCGTAGAGGCCAAGCAAGAGGACGTAGTAGTAGTACGGCTGGCCGCCGCGCTGTACGTCGTGCTGCTCGATCCAGTAGACCAGCGCCCCAATCGAGCCTGAGTACAGCCCGCCCTTTGAACACGTCTTGCCGAGCAAGCAGTTCCACGGATCGCCCAGGTTGGTGAAGAAGGTGGAAAACAACAGGACGTAGACGACCACGAAGATCGCAACGCACTCGATCCAGGTGCGCCGCGAGATCGCCCGGAGCGCCTGCCAGACCGGCTGCCACTTCGAGTGCAGCGGCGCGGAAGCCCACAGCGCCACGAAGAACGTGATGAAGGTGAAGCCGTGGATGTAGGTGGCTTCCTTGTCCGCAAACGCCGAGATCAGCGAGAAGCTGCCGTAGTAGAGGTACGCATTCTTGCGCGTCCGTATCCAACCGAAGATGCCGACCACCATGCCGAATGTGCAGTAGGCCAGCAGCATGTCCTCGCGCATGAACCGCGAGAAGTACAGGAACGACGGTGAGATCATGAACAGCAGTGATGCGATGATCGCGCCGCGCCGCCCCAATTCCTGCTGCAGGAAATACGG
>JBBQBU010000259.1:0-8056 GCA_038318015.1 Chloroflexota bacterium
TCAGACCGGGGTGAGGCTATCGCGGAAGACCGCCATATGCTCCAGGGCGCGCCCGGCACCAATCGCCACGCATGACAGCGGGTCTTCCGCCACGTAGGCCGGCACACCCGTCTCCTGGGCCAACAGCCGGTCGAGGTTGCGGAGCAGCGCCCCGCCGCCCGTCAACACCATGCCCTTGTCGCCGATGTCAGACGACAACTCCGGCGGCGTCTGCTCCAGCACCGACTTGACCGTCGTCACGATCTGGTGCAAGGCGTCCGAGATCGCCTCCGTCACCTCATGCGAACTGAGCTGCCGCGACTTCGGCAAGCCGTCGATCTGGTCGCGCCCGCGCACCTCGACCCACTCTTCTTCGCGGAGCGGCAACGCGCTGCCGACCTTCAGCTTGATCTCTTCGGCCGTGCGGTCGCCAATCACGAGGTTGTACTTGCGGCGCATGTACGTCTGGATCAACTCGTCCATCTTATTGCCGCCGACCCGAAGCGACGCCGACACGACGATGTCATTCAGCGAGATCACCGCCGCCTCGGTTGTACCGCCGCCCACGTCGATAATCATGTTGCCGATGGGGCCGTCAATCGGCACGTTTGCACCGATGGCGGCGGCCAACGGCTCGGGGATCAGGTGGGCCTCGCGTGCGCCAGCTTGGAGCGTCGCGTCCAGTACGGCGCGGCTCTCGACGTTGGTCACGCCAGCCGGGATACAGATCATCACAATCGGGCGGAACAGGCTGAACGGTCCTGCCACCTTGCGGATGAAGTACCGCAGCATCGCCTCAGTGATGGTGTAGTCCGCGATGACGCCATCGCGCATCGGTCGGACGACCTGAATCCGGTCCGGCGACCGCCCGAGCATGTCTCGCGCCTGCCGCCCGACCGCCAACACCCGGTTGTCGGCCTCGGCGTAGGCGACGACGGACGGCTCGTTCAGGACGATGCCGCGCCCCTTGACGTACACCAGGACGTTGGCCGTCCCCAGGTCGATGCCGATTGATTTGCCGAACATCAAGCAGCCTGACCCACCTGCACAGCAGCATCCGCAGGCCGGCGGCTCAACGTCGGCGTATCACGAGATGGTATGACGGTGAGAAGCGCGCTCGATGCATCAATGACCGGACGGAGCGCCCTGGCCACGCCGTCGCCGCACCACGCGTAGCTGCACCAGCGATACCTGAAGGGCCGCCTTCGCCGTCTCAGCCTGCACCGTGTTGCCGCTACGATTCGCCTCGGCCAGCGCCTGCTCGGCCTTCTGGCGGGCCGCTTCGGCCAGCGCGGCGTCGATCTCGTCGGCGCGCTCGGCGTGGTCCGCAAGGATCAGCACGCGGTTATTGTTCACCTGCAAGAAGCCGCCACCGACGGCCATCTCCTGCTCGGTACCGTTCTTCTTCACGCGGAGCGAACCGGGCCGCAGCATCGTGAGGAGCGGAGCATGCTTCGGGAGGATGCCGACGACGCCTTCGCTGCCGGGCGCAACAACCATATCGACGTCAGTCTCGTTGTACACCTGTCGCTCGGCAGTCACGATCTCGACAGTAAGCTTTGCCATTTCAGATCACCTGACACAGACGATTCGAGAGCGCATCGGGAGCGGCGGCAGACGAGCTACCGAACGGGGCCGGGGCGCTCAGCAAGAAAGACGAGGAATCGGGGAGAATGGTGCGGCGCGTGCGGAACGTCTACGCCACGCACGTCACGTGAGGAGGATACGCGCGCGCTTATGCTCGCGGCAAGCACCTAGCCTAGTCGCCGGCCACGCGCGTGGGTGCGGGGAGCGTGCGCCGATCCGCTCGGAGCCGCAGCACGTCCACGATGCCGCTGCCCAGCGCGATGCAGGCCGCCGCAATCAGCACCAGCCCGCCGCCCGGAAAGAGGATCAACCACGGCGCGCGCACGGCGTCGAAGCGGCCGAGCGCGATGATGCTGCCCCACGAGGACCCTGGCGGCGTGCGGGGAATCCCCAACAGCACCGTCCCAACCGGGCCGAGGCCGCCGGACGAGCGCACATTGCCGCCGACCAGGAAGCTCACGACCAGCTCTTGCAACATCGCCACCGCCAATCCGATGGCAACGACCAGGACGATGCCGCGCGTGCTCGGCCAGATCCGCCCGCCGCGCTTACGCATACGGCGTCGCACGATGCGGCAGATGCCGGTTAGGATCGCCCCGATGACGACCATGCGCAGCACCAGGAACCGCCCGCCGACCATCATCTGACTCAGCACATCGCGGCCGGAGTCGTCGGCCCCCAGGATGAAGCCGCCGGCGATGCCAAACGGGAACGCCAGCCGATACGATGCGTTCGACTCGGCTGGGTCACGCGGGGTGGGCAGGAAGGTCATCAACAGGAGCGCCAGGACGATGATTCCAAACGCCAGTTTGTAGACTGTGCGGGTGCTGATCTGCGTTTCGTCGATGACGCGCTGCAAGCCGGATGGCGGTGGCAGATCGGCGGCCGAGATCGGCCCGGTCGGCGGCGGAGGGACTGGTGCGCGCCCGGTGCCCATCGACGCCGCTGCCCGGCCATTGCCCGGCCCGGTCGGCGGGCCGGGGCGTGGCGTCTGGATGCTGGCTGCCTGGCTCGCGCGGCCGGGACGCGGCGCGGCCGTCCCGCGCGGCGGTGTGCTGGCACCGATGCCAGGTGCAGCCGCGCCCGGTGCTGGCGGTCGCGTCGCTGCACGCGGTCCGCCGGCCGGGGGCTGGACGGTCCCAGAAGGCTGGCCTGTGTCCGGTGGCGAGTCGAGCAGGGCTGTCGGCTGGTAGCCGCTGCCTGCGGCCGTTGGGGCTGCGCGCTCGTCAGCCGGCTGGCCGAGTCGGGCCTGCTCCAGTGCCGCCACGAACGCCTGTGCGGTTGGGAAGCGGCGCGTCGGATCTTTGTCCAATTGGCGCAGCACGACCGCCTCGACGGCCGGCGACAGGTCGGTGCGGAAGGTGCGCGGCGACGGCGGCGGCGTGTGAATCTGCGCGTACATGATTGTCTGCGAGTTGACGCCGGTGAACGGCACCCGGCCGGTCAGCATCTCGTAGGCGATGACGCCAAGCGCGTAGAGGTCGGTGCCGGGGCCGCTGTCGCCGTCCGTGATCGATTCCGGGGCCATGTACTCGGCGGTGCCGATGCGGCTGCTAGCCTCCGTCAGGCGGGTGCCCTCGGCCGCCCGCGCAATGCCGAAGTCCACCAGTGTCAGGTGGTCGGTGTCGCCCACGAGCGCGTTGCCGGGCTTGATGTCGCGGTGCACCACGCCGCGCGCGTGTGCGAAGTCCAGCGCCCCGGCCAATTGGCGCAGTAACACGACGGACCGCTCAATCGGCAGCGGCCCATCCTTGCGGATCACCTCATGCAGCGAGCGCCCGTCCAGCAACTCCATCACGATGTAGTTGACGCCCTGATCTTCGGCGATGTCGAAGATCATGACAATGTTCGGGTGCCGCAACTCGCTGGAGAGCCGTGCCTCGCGTTCGAACCGCTGCAGGAACGTCTCGTCGTGGGCGAGAGCAGCGGGTAGCACTTTGATAGCGCGCGCCTGCCCCAGCCGCCGATGGGTGGCGCGGTAGACGACACCCATGCCGCCCGCGCCGAGTTTGCTCTGAAGCTCGTATGGGCCAAGCTGCTGGCCGATCCAGGATTCCATCTGCCCTCGAATCGGAGGTGGTGGCGAGATTTACCCTTGCAGCCTACCACACGAGAGATCGGCCAGGATCTGCCTGGGGCTGGCTACCAGCCAAGCTCCAGGCCAGCGGTGAACGCGCCAGTATCCAGACGGATGGTTAGACTGTCCCAGGTGCCGCCGGGGCCGGGCAGGCTGCCGTCACCCGGGATGATGGCGATGCCGGGAGCCGACGCGTCCACCAGCGTCACTGACGCGGCCGGTAGCCCGACGATTTCGATGGTCTGGACGGTGCGCGGGATGCCTTCCATAAACACGCGGGCCTTGCGCTCGCCGCGCTCCTGCTCCACCCCCATCAGGTCGTCGTCGGCAAGCTCCACACTGTCCCCGATCGCCCCGTCGTGCGGCGCGAACAGCAGCAGGCGCACCACATCGGCGAGTGCGTCGCTGGTCTCCGGGGCGGTGCCGGTGAGTGGGCCAGCCGCGCCAAGTGGAATGACCGTGCCGGCCCGCACGTAGAGCGGCAGCCGGTCGAACGGCGCGGTCGTCTGGACGGTACGGCCCCCCTCGAAGAAGGCCCCCGTCCACCAGTCGTACCAGTTGGCGTACTGCGGCAGGTGCACCGTCCGCGTGACCGGCTCCGGCGAGTCAGAGAAGATCGGCGCAACGAGCAGGTCACGCCCGAGCAGGAACTGATCGTCGATGGTGGCGGCCTGCGCGTCCGAGGAGAATTCGAGGAGGAGCGGGCGCAGCATCGGCAGGCCGGACTGCGCTGTCTCGCGGGCACAGTGCAGCAGGTACGGTAGCAGCCGCTGGCGCAGCGCCGCGTACGGCCGGACGGCCGGCGCTGCCAGCAACCGGGTCTCTGGAGAGTCGGCGGTCGGCTCGCCCGTGGTTTCTTCTGTGCCAGGGTCGCTGCTGACGAGCGGGCAGAGCAGCGCCACCTGCGCCCACCGCTGGTGCAGCGGCGATGGCCGGCCGTCATCGCTGTCATCGCCGTCGCCGCTGGCCGCGCGTGGGCCGATGCTGGCAGTCGCATCCCGGCTCGCGGACGGCGAGTCAGGTTGTCTGGCCGGGCCGAGCGGCGCGCGCCAGAGGCCTGGCGTTGTCAGTCCGTAGCTGAGGCCACGCCGTATCAGCGCGCGCATCTCGTCCACGGTCGCCGGGGCCGCTGGCGTCGTACTCGTGCTGGCGTTGGCCGTGCCCGCGTCGCTGCTGCCTGCCGACGCTCCGTTGCCGGTTCGGGCCGACCCTGCCGCCAGCCCGAAGGCGGCCGGCTCGGGCACCGCCACGCGCCCGGTCAGACGAACGTAGGTCGAGAGAGCGGTACGCGGCCAACTGCCCGGCAGAATCAGCAGATCGAGTGCGGACGCGGGGACGGCCACGGTGTAGGCGGTCGGCGTCTGGGTGCCTAGCTCGGCCGAGAGGCCGGTGGCGGTGTGTACCAGCAGGCCGAACCCGTGGCTTGAGAGCAGGAACGGCGGTCGCAATCGCGCGTCGTCGGCCGCTAGGGGGGTGACGGTACCCAACGCCTCGACATTCTGGTCGGTGCCAACGAGGTTCAGCGGTCCGTTGCGTTCGCCCAGGCCGGACAGCCGCTCGTCGGGGGCCAGCGTCAGCGCGACGGTGGTAGCCTGCTGGCGCTGGCCGTTGTCGTCGGTCCAGCGGAGCCACGCGAGCGGCGCGGTGCGGTACTCGTCCGAATCGTCGGGCTGGGCGGTCGCCAACTCGGCAACCGTGCGCCCGCCGGCGTCCTTGACCAGCAGCCCGAACGGGTCCATCGTCACTTCGATTGTGACATCTTCAGGGTCTGGCCCGAGGCCGCCGTGGCGCTCGCTGGCGAGATGCAGTCGCGCGGTAATCGTGTCGTCGTCAGGATCGGCCCCGGTGGTGACGCCGACCGGGACTGGCTCCAGGTCGTCCAGGTCAAGCAGCGCGGCATTGGCCGACTCGCCATCGGTGGCTGTGCCGGACTGACCGCGCGCGTCAAGCTGCAAGCGCACCGCGCCGGACTCGAGCACGGTGACGGTCAGCGTCGCGGCAGCGAGAGCGTCGTTCAGCGGCGCGCCGGCCAGGATCGCCGTAATGCCGGTCGCGTCTGGTTCTCGGACGCCTTCAAGATCCAGGATGACGGCGCTGTCCTGCTGCCGCCAACTGACCACACGGCGCGCGGCGTACCGCACGGCAGATGAATGCTTCAACATCGAGCGCATGCTCTGAGTGTAGGCCACGGGCACCCCGCCCGACGACAGGTGCCCAGCGCCCGAGGCGGTGCCGGCTACAATCGGGCGACTCGCAGCGTTCGAACACCACGGCCCGTGCAGAAATCCCGTGCACAGAGAGGTGCGTTTGATGCAATCGAACCCGATGAAGGCCGCCCTCACGGAGGGCAAGGTGCAGATCGGCACCTGGCTCAACCTGATGCGGAACCCGGCCATCCTGACCCTGATGAAGAGCGCGGGCATGGACTACGCCCGCGTGGACATGGAGCATTCGTCGCCCTCGATGGAGACGGTCGCGGATATGGCGATCCTCGGGCGGGCGCTCGACTTCCCGGTCGTCGTGCGGCCACCAGAGGGCAACCGCGAGTGGATCACCCGTCTGCTGGACTGCGGCGTCTGGGGGCTGCACATCCCGCAAGTGGACAACCCCGACATCGCGCGGGCGGTCGTCGAAGCCGCCCGCTACCGACCGATGGGGACGCGCGGGCAGGCCGGGTTCGCGTCGGGCACCGACTTCACGCGCGAGGGCGGCACCCCGGCCGGTCGCGCCCACCTGAACGAGCAGGTACACGTCACGGTCATGTTCGAGTCGGCGGAAGCGTTCCGCCACATTGACGAGATCGTCGGCATGGAGGGCATCGACGCGGTGACGCTCGGGCCGAGCGACCTAGCGCAGGAACTCGGTGTGATGGGGACGCCGGATCAGGCGCGGGTCATTGACGAGCATCGGATGTTGCTGATCAAGGCGGCGAACCGGCACGGCAAGGACGTGGCGATGCTGGTGCCGACGCTCGAAGAGGCCGAGCGGTGGATGGCGGCCGGGGTCAAGATCATCGCCTATTCGTCCGACGTGGACATCCTGGCGCAAGGCTTCGAGACGGCGGCGAAGCGCCTCAAGAAAGCGTAATCCGGCGGCAGCCGGCGTCCAACCGCCGAGCACCGGCACCCCCGCTCCCTGCTGATGGGAGCGGGGGTGCCGGTTTCCGCACTACCGCGCCTTCACCGTCACTTTGCCGATATCCGCGCGCCCGACGACGGCCGTCGTGCCCACCTCGCGCAGTTCCACCACCAGGCGGCCCTCGCCAGAACCGGCCCCACGGTCCACCGGCACGCGGTACTGTCCCTTGAAGATGTCGTTACGCTCCCAGATGCCGGTCGGGTTTGCCGCGCCCGTTGGCGGCTGCACCAGTTCGCCCCAGGTGGCGTCATTGCGCCCGACGATCCGAATGCGCGCCTCGTACTCCTTTGACACATCCCGCAGCGCCCGCCACCCGAGCGCCAGGTCGAGCGACCCGCCGGCGGTCACTTCGGTGTCGCCCAGGTTATTGCCAATCAGCTCGATGTCGTCATTCAGCTTCTGGCTTTTGCGGTCGATGCCCTTCACGTCGCGCTCGCGTGGCTGGCTCGTTGCGCGCTCGATGTCCACGTCGATCAGCTTCGCCTGCGTGCCGGCCGCTTGCCCGCGCGCGTCGAGGGTCGGCAGCGGGCGGCCCCGGTCGAACAATTTGACGTTCAACTGGTAGCGGCCCGGCGGCACCTCTCCAGGGATCTCCAGCCGCACCTGATCGCGGATCGCCTCGTCGTTGGACCACATCCAGCTTGGGTACATCCTGTCAAGCGGTTCGACCTCGCGAGTCGCCCAGCGGAACCCCTGCGCGTCGTCCAGCGTCACGTTCACGATGAACACGCCGGGATGGTCTTGCAGCGACCGCCACAGCAGATCGACTTGGAGTGTCTCGCCGGCCGGCAGTGTCGCGACGGCCGGGCTGCCCTGCACCGCCACCGCGCCCGGCGACGAGCGGCGGTCGTTCAGGCCAAGCTGCACGTTGAACGACTCCAACCGCACCTGATTGTTGAACGTCTGCTTCGTGAGCAGCGGCAGGTCCGCAAACGGGCCGCCCGCCTTCACCTGCACCGGCCCGACCCGGATGGAGCCTTGCGTCGGCAGCAGTTCGACTAACTCCATGTTCTTCACGCCGACCGGCCGCCCGCCCACGAACATGCCCAGGTCGATCTGGTAGACGCCCGGCGGCAGGCCGTTCGGCACCAGCAGTTGCGTGTCGCTGCGGAACGTCAGGCCGTCCGCGCTCAGCGATTCGCGGCGCTGCTCCACCACGAAGCCCCAGTTCTGTTCGTCGATGTTCGCGAGCCGCGCGTACGGCTGCGAACGCGCCAGCCGCTCGGGGTCGCGGCTGATCGCCTGCCAGTACGTCGAAAGCTCCAGCACCGTGCC
>JBBQBU010000260.1:0-8046 GCA_038318015.1 Chloroflexota bacterium
TCTGCCAAAGGAAACCGTGCCTACAATATTAGCGCAGAACGCATGTTACACGCTAACCCGATGGGGTGCGTGCAGGCGATACGGTCAGAATCGGCCTGTGTCACCGGGCTGTATCGACCGGATACTTTTAGCGACGGCACAGCCTGAGCCCTATCGGTGACGATTGCGCTAACCAGCGAGAGGAACAGCCCGATGGACACCATAACCATGAACCTTTCCGAAGCTATCCCGGCCGACATATCTGACAGATTGTTCGACCTTCAACAAGACCGTGGTGTCCCGGCAGAATTACTACTTGTGCGGCCGAGAATCAGCCCTGACGGTGATGTGAGGTGTGGTAGCCGTCGCGGGTGTGAGGGAAGATTGGGCACGATAATGGGGGTTCGACTAGATCCTGGTCCCGGCTGGGAGTACCACGGCTGGGACCCCGATTCGTTGAACGATCGGGGAGCCATGTACTTTGGGGAGATCGGGCTAGTCCGCGGAACCTGGCTACCTCGACGGTCACCGGCCCGTGCGTGGCATAGGGCCCGGCAACAGGCGTCACGACCGTCGGCAAGCATTGAGTTGCGGCGACGCGTCAAGGAGGGCCTGAGGCCCTTCGCGCGTCCCGACCTGCCTCTGGGATACGGCTGGGACCCCATACAGGAAGACATCATCGCGCCGAGCGGCACCGAGATTGCTAACTCGGCTGCGCTCCCCCTACGCGTCGTGTGCTACGTCTGCTTTGCAGTGAACGTGGTCACGGGCTGATCGAACGCCGCCGAGATGTTGGCAAGCCTCGGCGGCGTGGCTCGACGGATGCCCTTCGCGCCATTCCGCCCTGCAGGCCGGGTAGCCGCGCTGCATCCTGACCAGTTCGATGGCTTATCACTGCGGCGGCCTGATGAGCACGGCCGCCTCGTCATACGCATACCGAACACTGATGGAAGCTTAATCAATCCCTTAAGGTCGGTTGGCCCGAAGGCGATGTTGCCACCGTCCAACTGAGAGTGACAGTGTAACTGCGATCAATACTTCCAGAAGTGGTGCTTGTGCTCGAAGGCGGAGCCCTGCGACGAGAACGCCGCCCATTCTGAGCGCCGAACCGTCAGGTAGGCCGTCGCCAGCAGCGACCCGAGCGCATCCGTCAGCACCGTGTCCGCCTCCAGCGCGTCCAGCGCCGCCGACAACGAGTCGGGCAATCGGGTGATGCCGCGCTCCTCGCGCTCCTCGTCCGAGAGCGTGGCCGGGTCTACCAGCATCAGCTGCTCGTCGCGCAGTGGCAGCCGCCGACTGATGCCGTCCAGCCCCGCCGCGATGACTCCGCCCAGCGAGATGTACGGGTTTGCGCTGTTGTCCGACGCCTTCAGTTCGAGATTTATTGACCGCATCTCCTGGCCCGCGAAGGTGCTGGCGACCCGCACCGCCGCCTCGCGGTTGTCTGGCCCCCAGCAGGCGTAGGCGGAACTCCAGTTGCGCGGCTGTAAGCGGTGGTAGCTGTTGTAGCTGGGGCAGGTCAGCGCCACCAGCGCCGGCAAATGGTCCAGCACGCCCGCCGCAAAGTGCCGGCCCAGCGGCCCCAGTTGGTACGGTGCCGACCGGTCGAAGAACAGGTTCTCCTCGCCCGTCGGATCCCAGAGACTCAGGTGCAGGTGGCAACCGTTCCCCGCCTGGTCCGGCCACGGTTTCGGCGCGAACGACGCGAAATAACCGTGCTTGAAGGCGACCGCCCGGATCGTCTCGCGGTACAGAATCTGGTTGTCTGCCGCCCGCAACGCCGGCGCGTACCCAATCGTCAGTTCTTGCTGGCCGCTGCCAAGCTCCGGGTAATACTGCTCCACCCGTAAGCCCTGCTTGCCCAGTGCGTCCACGATCTCGTCAATCACCACCGCTGCCGTCTGCATGCCCACCGTGCTGAAGCACAGCGACTCGTCAAACGGGACGTAGCGGTCGTCCACCCGCACAGCCAACGACCATTCCGGCTCGAACGCTGCCTTCACCTGGAGGCCTTCGGCCGTCGCCCGGCGGATCATCCGCTTGAGGAAGCTGCGCGAGCAGGCGTCCCACGGCTCGCCGTCGCGCGTCTGCATGTCCGCCAGCATCGCGCCAGCGCGCGGGGCGTACGGCAGCACCACGAATGTGTCCGGGTCAGGGATCAGCCGAATCTCGCCGACCGGCCCCATGCCTTCGACTGCCTGGAGTTGGTCTAGGAGGTTCATCGCCTGCATCGCCACGGTCAGGCCGATGCCCCCGCTCATGCGCTGCTCAAGGCCGTCACTGTGCGACGCTTTGCCGCGAATGATACCGGCGTTGTCGCAGTACAAGAACCGCACGAGCTGCACGTCGGTCATGCGGAGCTTGCTCAGAACGTCGGTGATCGGCACGGCTGCCTCCTCGCCCGGGCGCTCCCCGGGTGAGGCCATTGTACTGGCCCGGCCTGGCGCAAGCAGCCGCTGTGCCAGCCGGCCGGCCCGGCGCAGAACCTGCCCGGGGCCGGCGTCGGCTGGCGCTCAAGATTCGGCCGCGTCCTGCTCCGACTCGGCTCGCTCGATGATCTGGGCCGGGCGGTCTGGGAGCGCCCCGTTCACTTCGCGCGTCAGTTGGGCGCGGTACTCCGGGTCGCGCAGCGCCTTCAAAATCTCGTCGATCAACATGATGAGCCTCCGCAGCATCTGGGTGTCAGGCGGGTGTGTCTGGTGCGTACCGCCTGCACCTTCACGGTACGCCTCGGAGGCGGGGCAAAACCGTCATGCCGGGGATGCCGGCGGTGTTCGCAGGTGGACACCGCCGCACGCGTGCCGGGGTCGCGGCCGGCTGCGGGGCGGCCAGGGACAGACCCATACTCGACTCTCGCCTCTCTCGATTCGCCGCACGCCCGCGTATACTTCCACCGTACTTCGAGGGCGAGGCATATGCCACGGGCCTCCCCTCTGGGATCACCGAAGGTCACGCTGCCGCACGCAGCGGCACCT
Source organism: Chloroflexota bacterium (assembly GCA_038318015.1). Lineage (GTDB taxonomy): Bacteria > Chloroflexota > UBA6077 > UBA6077 > JACCZL01 > JADZEM01. The sequence continues at coordinate 2,955 of JBBQBU010000260.1, forward strand.
ACACGGACGGCAGATAGGGGAGGCAGGATGAGCACGGGCACTGAGCAGGTCATCTCCGGGCTTGAAGGCGTCCTGGCCTGCGAGTCGGGGATCACGTTCCTGGACGGCCTCGCGGACCCCAGCGTGCTGGAGTACCGCGGCTACAACATCCAGGACATCGCCGAGACAACCAACTTCGAGGAAGTTGCCTTTCTCGTCCTTGAAGGGCATCTGCCGAACGCGGCCGAGCTTGCCGCATTCGACCAGCAACTGAAGGCGGCACGGACGCTGCCGCCCGAAGTCCTCCAGACCATCGAGACGTTGCCGAAGGGCATCCACCCGATGGCCGCCTTCCGCACCATCGTCTCGATGCTGGCCTGCTTCGACCCCCAGCAAGAGGACAACAGCCACGAGGCGAACCGGGCCAAGGCCGTGCGGATGACCGCGCAGTTCGCCACCGTCGTCGCCGCCCAGAACCGCGTGGCGCAGGGCAAGCCGAGCGTCGCGCCGGACCTGTCGCTTGGGCACTCCGACAACTACCTGTACATGCTCAACGGTGAGCGTGCCGACGACACATCAATCCGCACTCTCGACACCGCCATGAACCTGTACGCCGAGCACGAGTTGAACGCCTCGACGTTCGCGGTCCGGGTCGTCGTCGGCACGGTGTCCGATCTGCATTCGGCGATTGTGGCCGGCATCGGCGCGCTGAAGGGGCCGGCCCACGGCGGCGCGGCGGACGACTCCATCGCGCTGATTCAGGAGATTGGGGACGTCGAGAACGTCAAGTCCTGGGTGGACAAGGCGTTCGCCGAGAAGCGGTTGATCCCCGGCTTCGGGCACCGCGTGTACAAGACCGGCGATGCCCGCACGCCGCACCTACGTGCTATGTGTCGCGAACTCGCGTCGCGCTCCACCACGAAGGATGCGTCCTGGGTGGACATCGCCCTTGCCACCGAAGACTACGTGCGGTCGATGAAGCGGCTGGTTGCCAACGTCGATCTCTACGCGGCGGCGGCGCTCTACTATCTGGACTTCCCGCTGCACCTGTTCACGAACTTCGTCGCCTCGGCGCGGATCGTCGGGTGGAGCGCGCACGCCATCGAGCAGTTCGACAACAATCGGATCATCCGGCCGCGCACGCGGTACGTCGGGCCGCACGCCCGGCCGTTCGTGCCTCTGGAGCAGCGCTGATGCCGCAAGTAACGGTGCCGGCGACCTTCTACCGGGGCGGCACCAGCCGGGCCGTCCTCTTCCGCGAGGCCGACCTGGCCCAGTACGACGACGCCGCGCAACGGGCCATCATGCTGGCTGCGCTCGGCAGCCCAGACCCGTACGGTCGCGAGATCGACGGGCTGGGCGGCGGCATCTCGTCGTTGAGCAAGGTGGCCGTCATCGGGGTGGCCGGGCCGGACACCGGCGCCGACGTGACCTTCCGCTTCGGGCAGGTGGACGTCGAGACGCCGATGGTCGAGTTCCTGGGCACCTGCGGCAATATCTCATCGGCGGTCGGGCCGTTCGCCGTTGACGAAGGGCTGGTGCCTGCCGTCGAGCCGGTCACAACGATCCGTGTCCTCAGCGTCAACACCGGCCAGATGTACCTCTGCCACGTGCCGGTCCGCGACGGTCGCGCCGAGGTCGAAGGCGGGTACAGCATCGACGGGGTGCCGGGGCCGGCTGCCCGCATCGCGTTGGAGTTCCTCGAACCCGGCGGGTCGCAGGGGCGCGGGCTGCTCCCGACTGGCCAGATTCGCCAGCCGGTCACGCTGACGGACGGCCGCACGCTCGACGTCTCGATTGTGGACGCGGCCAACCCGATGGTGTTCGTACGGGCCGCTGATCTCGGCTCGGACGCCACGGAACTGCCGGCCGATGTGGACGCCAACCTGCCGCTGCACGCCGCCCTGGAAGAGATCCGCGATCAGGCGGCGGTGCTGATGGGGCTGGCCCCGGACGTGGAGACGGCCCACACGAAGGCGAAGGCAATTCCAAAGGTGGTGATGGTCGCGCCGCCGGCCGGCTACCGCACGACCGGCGGCGTCGATCTGCCGGCCGCGCGCATCGACCTGACAGCGCGGATGCTCTCGATGGGTAAGTGCCATCGGACGATGGCCGGCACGGCTGCCATCTGCACGGCGGTCGCTGCCGCCATTGAGGGCAGCGTGGTGCACGAGGTCACGCGGGCGGGTGCCGGCGCGGCCGGCGAGGTCCGCATCGGGCACGGTGCCGGCGTGCTCGACATCGGGGTGAAGGCCGAGCGCCGGCCGGAGGGCTGGCACGTCGTCAGCGTCAGCACGTTCCGCACGGCGCGCCGCATCATGGACGGGCGGGTCTACGTGCCGTCACAGTACCTGGACGGCACGGCGTGGTTCCAGACGCCCGCGCCGACCGACGCCGAAGCGGCCCCGGTCGCCCGGTAAACACATCAGATCAGGCAGCAAGTAGCTACGCAATCGATACCCTGCCACAGTCCATGTCATGCTGAGCGCAGCGCCGTGGGGATCCCGCCGCAAGCGGAGGGGCCCCATGGTGGGCAGGAAGCATCTCACAGTCAGTATCGAGCGCGCGGGTGAGATCCTTCGCTGTGCTCGCAAGCTCGCTTCGCTCAGGATGACATCAAGGGAAGAACGGGATGCTGCCGGAGAGGCGAGGACATGACTGAGAAGATGAACCTGACGCGCAAACTGATCGCCGAGCACCTCCTCAGCGGCGAGATGGTGCCAGGCGAAGAGATCGGCATCAAGATCGACCAGACCCTCACCCAGGATGCTACCGGCACGCTTGCCTACCTGATGTTTGAAGCGATGGGCCTGCCGCGCATCAAGACGCGCCTCTCGGTCAGCTACGTCGATCACCAGTTGTTGCAAGTGGACACCCGCAACGCCGACGACCACACCTACTTGCAGGACGTGGCGTACAAGTACGGCATTCACTTCTCGAAGCCGGGCAACGGCATCTGCCATCAGGTCCACCTGGAGCGCTTCTCGCGGCCCGGCGAGTCGCTGCTTGGCTCGGACAGCCACACGCCCACCTGCGGCGGCGTCGGCATGCTGGCATTCGGGGCGGGCGGCCAGGACGTCGCGACGGCGATGGCCGGCTTGCCGTTCTACCTGCGGATGCCGCGCGTGTTGGGCGTCGAGTTGCGCGGCAAGCTACGGCCGTTCGTGGCATCCAAGGACGTGATCCTGGAGATGCTGCGCCGCTTGAGCGTGAAGGGCGGCGTCGGGCGCGTCTTCGAGTATTACGGGCCGGGCGTGGCGTCGCTGGAAGTGACCGACCGCGCCACGATCTCGAACATGGGCGCGGAGGCTGGCGCGACAACCTCCATCTTTGCGTCGGACGAGAAGACGCGGCGGTACCTGGCGGCGCAGGGCCGTGAGCAGGACTTCAAGCGCGTCGGGCCGGACCGTGGCGCGCAATACGACGACCACATCATCATCAACCTGGACGAACTGGGGCCGCTGGTGGCGAAGCCGCACATGCCCGACAACGTGGTCCCCGTGGAGGAACTGGTCGGGATGCCGGTCGATCAGGTCGCCATTGGCTCCTGCACGAACTCGTCGTACCAGGATCTGATGGTGATGGCGAAGATCCTGAAGGGCAAGATGGTCCACCCGAAGGTGAACGCCGTCTGTAGCCCTGGCTCGCGGCAGGTCTACAACATGATCGCCGCCAACGGTGCCCTGGCCGACCTGATCGCGGCGGGCGTCCGCATTCTGGAGTCCGGTTGCGGGCCGTGCCCCGGCCTGGGTGCCGTGCCACAGACGGGGGCCATCTCCCTGCGCGCCTTCAACCGCAACTTCGAGGGCCGGTGTGGTGCGCCGGGCATCAACGTCTACCTCGCCAGCCCGGTCACGTGCGCGGCGGCGGCCATCGCCGGCAAGGTGGTGGACCCGCGCGAGATCACGGACGCGCCCTCGCACATCCGGCTGCCGAAGGCGTACGCCGTCGATGACCGGATGATTATTGCGCCGGCCGACGACGGCTCCAACGAGGAGATTCGGCGCGGTCCGAACATCAAGCCGATCCCCGTCCGCGAGCCGATGCACCAGACCATCACCGGCGGCGTCATCACTCGGGTGGGCGACAACATCAGCACGGACGGTATCCTGCCGGCACACGCGCACATCCTGGCGCTGCGCTCGAACGTGCCGGCCATCTCGGAGCACGTCTTCAAGTTGGTAGACCCCGGCTTCGTGGCGCGCGCCAAGGCGATGGGCGGCGGCTTCATCGTCGCGGGCCAGAATTACGGCCAGGGGTCCAGCCGCGAGCATGCGGCGCTGGCTCCCAGCTACCTGGGCGTCAAGGCGGTCATCGCGAAGGGGTTCGCGCGCATCCACCGCGCCAACCTGACGAACTTCGGCGTCTTGCCGCTGACGCTGGTCAACGAAGACGACTACGATCTGCTCGACCCGGACGACGTGTTAGAAATCGCGGACGCGCCGGGGCTGATCGGCTCGGGCGAGAGCGAGATTCCGGTGCAGAATATCACCAAGGGCAAGACGATCATCACCCGCGTCGAGGCGAGCGACCGGCAGCGCATGATGCTGCTGGTGGGTGGCCTGCTCAACTCGGTCAAGGGCGACGGGGCGGCCGGCAAGCGGAACGTCGCCCTGAGCGCGACGCCGGCCTAGTAGCCTGTCACACAGAATGTGAGGGCCACAGCTCGACTTTGTCCATTTGGTAGACGGAATGAAAGAGGCAGGGTAGGCTTGACCCACCCCCACTGCCAAGAAAGGGTGAGCCATGGTGACCCTGCCGAGAGAAATTAAAGGCGTGTTGCGGCTGTTTGAAGAAGTGTTCAGCGAACGGGTGTGGGACTGGGTGCAAGTGTTGGTGGTCGGCGCGATCCTGACCCCTGGTCGTCGGACGGTCGCAGCGATCCTGCAGGTGATGGGGCAGAGTGAGGAGCGGCAATTCCAGAACTATCACCGCGTGTTGAATCGGGCGAGCTGGTCGAGCCGGGAGGTGGGTCGTCGGCTGGATGGTCGCCCACCGCAACAGGCCGATCTGGCCGAACGCCTGATCGCTGAGCTCGGCTTTGTCCATTTGGTAAACGGAATGAAAGAGGCAGGGTACGCTTGACTCACCCCCACTGCCAAGAAAGGGCGAG
>JBBQBU010000261.1:0-7998 GCA_038318015.1 Chloroflexota bacterium
TTCCGCGGCGACGGGACCACGACCGTCCGCGAGTTACTCGCCAACGTCTCGCCCGAGCCGCTCAGGCAGCGCGCGCTTGAGTTGCTCGCAGCCGAGCGCGCCATCGCCACCGATTTCTCGGACGAGGCCGGCGTCCGCTACAGCGAGGCCATCGCGCACTGGGGCGAGGTCGGCGGCTATACGCTCGAAGGTGTCTGGGACCACTGCACGTCCGCGGTGCTCGGCCAGACGCTCGACGAGGCCGCAGACCGGCCCGTCAGCCAGCTCTCGGGCGGCGAGCAGAAGCGGCTCGCGCTCGAAATGCTGCTCACCTCGGACAGCGAGAACCTGCTGCTGGACGAGCCGGACAACTTTCTCGACATCGTCGGGAAGCGGTGGCTCGAACGGAAACTGAACGACCTGAACAAGACCGTGCTGCTGGTCAGTCACGACCGCGAGCTTCTGGTGCACGCCACGCAGAAGGTTGTGACGCTGGAAGGCAATGGCGCGTGGGTGCATGGCGCGTCGTTCGCAACCTACTACGAGGCGCGAACGGCCCGGCAGGAGCAGCTAGAGGACGCCCTCCAGCGTTGGAACGACGAAGAGCGGCGACTCTTCCGGTACTTCCGTACGATGAAGCAACGCGCCGCCAGCAGCGACGCGAACGCCTCCCGCGCCGACGCCGCCGAGACGCGCTGGCAGCGATTTGTGCAGGCCGGCCCGCCGACCCCGCCAGTCCGCAACCAGCGGATCAAGATGCGCCTGCATGGCTCTGAGTCAGGGCGCAAGGTCGTCGAGTGCGTGGGCCTGGATATTGCTGGCCTGGTGCAGCCGTTCGACCTGATGATTCGGCAGGGCGAGCGGGTGGCCGTTGTTGGCCCGAACGGCACCGGCAAGTCGCACTTTCTGCGGTTGCTTTCAGGCGAGGCTGTCCATCACAGCGGGTTGCTGACGTTCGGCGCACGGATCAAGGTCGGCTACTTCAGCCAGCTCCACGAACATCCAGAGTGGACCGGCCAAACCGTGCTGGAGATCATGGCGAAGGCGGACATCTCGCTCTCAGCTAGCATGGCGATCCTGTCGCGCTACGAGATCCAGCAATGCTCGGAGCAGCGCTTCGAGACGCTCTCAGGCGGCCAGCAGGCACGCTTGCAGGTGCTCTTGCTGGAGCGAGCGGGGGCGAACCTGCTGCTGCTTGACGAGCCGACGGACAACCTCGATCTCGACTCGTCAGAGGCCCTGGAACTGGCGCTTGATGAGTTCACCGGCACGGTGATTGGCGTCACGCATGACCGCTGGCTGATGCGGACGTTCGACCGCTACCTGCTGTTCGATGACGGCGGCGAGGTCAGCGAGGCCCCGGACCTGGAAACCATGATCCCGGTGCTTGGCGGCGACATCACGGCCGCAGACAGCCCACGCCTCAAGCGCTTGACCGTCGCGCCGGCCGGGACTCCCGCCATGGTGAGCAGCGCCCGCCGCGAGAAACAGCGCAACCGCCAACGGTAGTACTGCCCAGTCACAAGTGGTTTGGACAGCACCCCAGCGTTGCGCGCCTTATAGGGGCGTGGCGCTGGCACCCTCGCCGTTCGTGAAGCTGAGAGGCTCCAACGGTCCCTCGGCCCTCGCTCTGGCACGAAGGCACTCCAGCCCCACTGTCATCCTGAAAGGCTGTGATGCTTTGGGAGGTGACGGCAGCCCAGGGGCCGGCAGACTACTCGGCGGGCGCGCGGGCGGACTGCACCCGTTCCCAGCGCTCGACGGCCGCGCTGTACACCGCATAGTCCTCCTCGGTGAACTGCACCAGGATGATCTCCGTGACGGCGCTGGGCTGCTTCAGAAATGCTGCGATCGTGCCGACCGCCACCGTCGCGGCCCGGTCGACGGGGTACCCGAAGATACCGGTGCTGATCGACGGGAACGCGACTGACGCGAAGCCGCGTTCGGCTGCCAGCGTGAGGGTACTCCGGTAGGCGGCCGACAACAGCCGATCTTCGCCACGGTGGCCGCCTTGCCAGACCGGCCCGACCGCGTGAATCACCGCGTCGGCGTCAAGGCGACCGGCGGTCGTGGCGGCCGCCTGCCCGACGTTCAGGTTGCCGATCCACCGGCACTCAATCGCCAGGTCTGGGCCGCCAGCGCGGTGGATGGCTCCGCACACGCCGCCGCCGGGCCGTAACGTCTCGTTGGCCGCGTTGACAATCGCCCCGACGCGACGGCCAAGCTTCGTGATGTCGCCGATTTGAAGTTGGAGCGTGCCGGTGTTCATCGTGACTTCGCGCATCGACTGGCTCCCCCCGGTGCCGCACCCATGATGGCCGAACTCAGACCCGTGTGAACACACCAATAGCGCAACGATCTTCGGCCGCCTCGCGTGACGGTACCATCGGCCCGCCCCCGCGCGCACGTTTCGCCATCGCTGGCCGTAACCTCGCTATAACAAGGCATGAGTGCAGGCGGCGAGACGTTTCCAAGCATGTCCCCCCAGGCGTACACCGTCAGCGTCCAACTGTGCGGCGGTTGCGGCGCGTCGAATGGTATCGCGGCGCGCTTTTGCGGCACCTGCGGGACGCGGCTGGTCGTTCACTGCTGGGGCTGCGGCACCGGCGCGCCAGTCGGTCAGGCATTCTGCGCGGCGTGCGGCACGCCGCTGGTGCAGTTGGCCGACATCCAGCGGACCCCGGCCGCCAGCGAGCCGCTGCGCGTCAGCGGGCCGGCGCTCGCGGCCGGCCCCTCGGTCACCACGCCCTCGGAAACGCCTGACACCCCGGCAGGCCGGAGTGGCGCAACGGCGGCGTCGCCGGGTGCGCCCGCACCGGCCTTCATGACGCAATCGTCGCTGGCGGCGCGCATCGTGACGGCGGTGGACGGCGTGCCATCTCGGGGGGGCAGCGCCGCCGGATCGGGCGGGCTGGCCGCGCTCTCGTCCTCGATGGATGCCCCGCCCGCCGGTGACCTGATGGCCCTGGCCCACGACGAGAATGAAGAGGACGACTCCGACGCCCGCCTTGTCGAGGAGCGCCGCATCGTCAGCGTGCTGTTTGCTGACATCGTCGGGTTCACCACCATCTCGGAGCGGCTCGACCCGGAGGACGTGCGCGAACTGTCGGCATCGGTGCTGGCGCGGCTGGCTGAGGCCGTGTCGTTGTACGGCGGCACCATTGACAAGTTCATCGGCGACGCGGTGATGGGCCTGTTCGGCGCGCCCATCGCCCACGAGGACGACCCGGTGCGGGCGGTCCACGCGGCGCTGGCGATGCACCAGGCCGTTGCCGCGCTGAACCCGACCGACCGCGACGGCAACGACCTGGACCTCCGGCTGCGTATCGGCATCAACAGCGGCGAGGTCATCGCCGGCGTGCGCGATGTCGGCGGGCACCGCGAGTACACGGTGTTTGGCGACGTGGTGAACACTGCTGCGCGGTTGCAGGCGGCCGTCGCGCCGGGCGGCATCCTGCTGGGTGAAGAGACGGCGCGGCAGGCCGGCTCGGTCTTCGATGTGGCGGCCGTCGAGCCGCTGGTGCTGAAGGGCAAGGCGAAGCCGGTACCGGCCTACGAGGTGCGGGGCGGTGTCGCGCGCGGGTCGCAGGCGCTGGATTCGCTGACGGGTGGCCGGAAGCAGCCGCTGGTCGGACGCCTGCTGGAGGTCCGCGAACTCCGCGGCGAACTGATCGAGTTGGCGCGCGGGCGCGGCCACCTCCGCGCGATCATCGGGGAGCACGGCATCGGCAAGAGCCGGCTGCTGGCTGAAGGGCGCGACCACGCCGAAGAACTGGGGCTGCGCTGGGTTGAGGCGGGCGCACCGTCGCACGCACAGGGACTCAGCTACCGGCTGATCCGCGAGATCGTGACGCGCCTGCTCGATATGCGCCCCGGCAGCTCCGACGAGCGGCTGGTAGAAGCCCTGACTGAGCGCCTCGGCCGCCTGAATCTGGACGCGCTGGTGCCGCCGCTGGCGCTGGTGCTCGGTGCGGAGTCCGACGCCGAGAGCACGCTCGGTCTGACCGCCCAGCAGTTGCAGTGGCGGGTGGTGGCGGCGATGCGTGGGCTGTTGACGGCGCTGGCCGCCGAGCGCCCGCTCGTGCTGGTGCTGGACGCCCTCCAGTGGGCCGACCCCAGTTCCATCGAGATTCTGCTTGAACTGATGGAGCTGTCCGACGCCGCGCCCATTGTGTTCATCTACGTCTTCACGCCGGAGCCAGACGCGCCGTCGTGGCAACTCAAGGAGCAGGCGGCCCGCGCGTTCCCCCACCGCTACGCCGAGATGCTGCTCGGGCCGCTGCCGGAGCAGGCCGCCCGCGAGTTGATGTGCAGCCTGCTCTCGTGCGCCGAGACGCCGGGCCTCGTCGAAGATCTGGTGCTGGAGCGCACGGACGGCAACCCGTTCTTCATCGAGGAGGTGCTGCGGGCGCTGATCGACAGCGGCGCGCTACGCTTCGACGGCGAGCGGTGGGTGGCCGACAGCGACATCCGCGAATTAGAGATTCCCCACACGCTGCTGGCGACCGTGATGGCCCGCATCGACCGGCTGCCGGCCGGCGTGCGCCGCACCTTGCAGATCGCCGCCGTGATCGGGCGGGAAGTCTCCGAGCGGGTGCTGCGGCGGGTGGTAGACGGCGGCGTGGAACTTGACCGCCAGCTACGCGAAGCGCTGCGCGCCGGCCTGCTGCGTGAAGAAGCGGTCATCCCCGAACGACGCTATGCCTTCACGCAGGCACTGATCCACGAGGGGGCGGCGCGCTCGCTGCTGGTACGTCGCCGCCGCGAGATCCACGTGCAAGTCGGCTGGGCGCTCGAAGAGATCTACGCCGACAACCTGGAAGGGCAGTACGGCGAACTGACGCGCCACTTCTGGGAAGGCGAGTCCTGGGAACTTGCGTTTCGCTACAGCCGGCTGGCCGCCGAACAGGCAGCAGCAGCGTACGCGAACGACGAGGCCGAAGCCGCCTTCACCATCGCCATCGAGTCGGCCGGGCGCTCGGCGGCAGGTGCGGCCCCGCCGGTCGTGGCGATGCTGTCAGAGCGGCGCGGCGACGTGCGTGCCCTGGCCGGCGAGTATGAGTCGGCGCTTGGCGACTACAAGATGGCGATTGGGCACTACCTCGCGGAGCGAAACGAGCATGAGGACGAGCCGGTCAGCCGCGACGAGAGCACGACGGTCGGCCTGCTGGCGCTGAAGATAGCCCGGCTGTACAGCTACCAGGGGCAGGTGGACATGATGCACTCCAACCTGGAGTTGGCATTCAAGCTGCTGCCCTCAGATTCGCCGGACCTCAGTTCGGCCTGGAGCCTCAAGGCGGCCGGCTCCATCTGGGCCACCGACTCGGCGGCGGCCGTGGAGGCAGGGCGGCGCGCGTTGAAGATCGCGCGGGCGCGCGGCACGTTCCAGCACCTGAGCGAAGCCTACGAGTCGCTGACGCATGCGTCGCTGATCAGCGCGCTGGGCCGCGAGATCGGCGAACTGGCCGACGAGTGGGTTCGGCTGGCCCGCGAACGCCCCGAAGAGCGCCCGCTGCTATTCAAGGCCCTGATGGCGCGGGGGCTGGTGCACGTCTGGGCCTACTGGACCTTCAGCGACGAGATCCGCGCGGACATGCTGGAGGCGCTGGACATCGCCCAGATGACCGGCTCGACGCCCGCCGAGAACACGGCGCGCGGCATCCTGGGCATTGGGCACATGCTGGCCGGTGACTGGGAACAGGCCGAGCTTGAACTGCGGCGGTCGGCCGGGCAGGTCAGTACGCTGGTCGGGGTCGGCGCGATCTACGAATGGTGGCTGATGCTGCTGGAGACGTTGCTCGGCAATCTTGAGCCGGCCGCCGCGCAGATGGCCATCTGGCTGGACGACCCGAACAACACCCACCGAAACGTGCTGATGCGGACGCTGCTGGCGTACAACCGCCTGCTGGCCGGCGACGACGCTGCAGCACGGGCGGGCATCGAAGAGGCGGCCCACGTCTCCGCCACGCTCGGCTGCGGCCAGTGCGACCTGACCATGCACATGTTCGCTGTCGAGTTGTATGCCACCCTGGGCGATGCCGCCCCGGCGCTGGAGCACGCGGCCCTGGCGCGCGGTGGCGGTGAGCAGCACGGTCGGCGCGCGGCCATCCTGGCAGCCGACCGCGCCGAGGCCATCGTGGCGCTGGACGCCGGCCGCACCGACGACGCAGTCAAGCAGCTAGAGCGCGTCCAAGCAGACGCCGAGGCGCTCGGGCAGCCGCTGGAACTGGCGCGGTCGCTGCTGCTGTTGGCCGAGGCGTACGAGGCTGCCGACGACGGCACAGCGGCGACACTCCAGCGTGAGCGCGCCCGTGGGCTGCTGGCGGGCCTGGGCGTGCCCGAGTCGCTGCCGCTGGTCAGGACGAGGTCGGCGCGGCGGCTCCCGGTCTGACCAGCGCCCCGGCACCATCGCCGCGGTCGTTCCCGTCAGCCCGGCCGGCCCCGCCATCCGTCTCGTTCCCACCATCTGCGGCATCGGCAACCAGCGCCAGCAGTTCGGGGATGTGCGTCCGCACCTCGTACTCCACATAGTCGAAATTGACCACGCGGTCGGTCAACTCCCAAAACGCCGGGTCGTCCACCGCCGCAAGTTCAGCCCCGAGGCGCTCCAGCGTGTCCTGCGGGATGCTCACCAGTACGGCGCAGAGGTGCCGCACCTGCTCGGGAACGTCGTGGTGCAGGAAGTACGCCCCGAGCGCAATCACCATTTTGTACAGCTGGGGCAGGGCCGGCGACCGTTTGGCTTCGCCCCGCCGCACCGTGTCGATGACATCTTCGACGATGGCCCCCACGATGGCCGCGCCTGCGTCCGGCCCGTGCCGCCCGGGCGCCGACAGGCGGGCGTGTGCCTGCTCGGCCAGCATCCGGAGGTCGTAGGCCGCCGCCGCCGACATCCAGAGCAGCGGGCCGCCGGCCGCCGCGTCGCCGTAGTAGCTCAGCCGATGGGCGATCTGAAGCGTCAGGTCCGGGTGGGTGTCCATCGCCGTGTCGGCCAGCAGCCGGTACTGGTACAGCACGTGGTAGCCGGCCCGCACGTCACCCTGATTGATGGCCGCTCGCAAGAACGTGTTGAAGAACTTCGCGACCGCCGCCGACAGCCCAGCGTCGTCGCGCTCGACGGCCTTCTCCCCGAGCAGCCGCAGCACCAGCGCGACGGTATTGTTCACGTCGTGCAGCTTGTTGAGGGTCGCGAAGAATACTTCACGTAGCTCGTCCAGCATCCGCACTTCGACCCAGGTCATGGTGGCTTCAATCTCGCGCACGGCCAGTTCATGCCGGCCCCGGAAGTGGTGCTCCTCGACCTCAAACCAGCCGGGCGGCAGGCGTTCCTTCTCCTCCAGGTACCGCGCGATGCTCCAGTAGAGCGTCCAGACGCTGTGCCGCGCCACCGCGCCGTCCGAGAGGTTGACGGCGGTCCGCGCGATGTCGCCCATCTGCGAGATGCGCCGCGTCGCCAGCGCGCGCTGCTGCTCGATTCGCCGGGTGCTCCCGTTCCGCGCCGGTGCAATGGCACGCAGGAACTGCTGCTGGATGTGATCCAGGATACTGTCGGGCCGGATGATGTCGAACAGGTACAGGATGTACGGCGGCAGCATCGCGAAGCAGAGGGTCATCATGCCCATCGCGACCATCGTGGCGAAGGCGGGAATGTAGTTTTCCTTGAGGATGAGGCCGAGCCACAGGTTGAAGACGATGGTGATGATGAACAGGCCGATCAACAGGCTGTTGACGCGATCCTGCACGAAGATGCTGAGGACGCTGAACGAGTAGCGCTGCGCCGTCAGTTGCACGGTCAGCAGCACCAGCGCGATCAGCACGGCCATCGCGGACGTCAGCGCGGCGGCGTTGGTGTTCAGCACGAACTGCACGCTGCCGAGCGCACCGATGATGAAGTGCACATCCGGGTCGCCGAACGCCGCGCTCACGACGCTGAGCGCCGTGACGGCCACGACCAGGATGATGACCGGGAGAATCCAGGGGAGGAGTCGGCGCATCTCGCAGGTCTCCAGGCCGATGGGC
>JBBQBU010000262.1:0-7992 GCA_038318015.1 Chloroflexota bacterium
GGCGAAGCCCTGGGTGTTCGGCGGCAACTGGGAGGCTGTGTAGCCCCGATAGGTCGTATGAATCGGCTGCACCCACTCGGCCCGATTCGCGGCGAAGTCGTCCGGCGTCAGGAGTCCGCCGGCAGTCTGGAGGTATGCGCAGATTCGCTCGGCCGTCGCGCCACGGTAAAAGGCGTCTGGCCCGCCTTGCGCGACACTGGTCATGGTCCGCGCGAGGTTGGGCAGGCTCAGGCGCTCGCCCATCCGCAACGGGCGGCCGGCGGGCCGGAAGGCGACGCGCGTCGTCGGGTCGGCGTCCAGCACGTCAGCGTCGGGCACGGACCACGCGGCGAGGCTCTCGGGTACCGCGAAGCCGTCGGCTGCCAGTTCGATAGCCGGTGCGAATAGCTCATCCCAGGGCAGGCGGCCCATCCGCTGGTGCAGCGCCCACCAGCCGGCGATGGCTCCTGGCACCGTGACGCACGAGAGCGGGCCGCGCATTGGGATGCGCAGGTGGCCGCGCGACCGGTACCAATCAGCGGTGGCTGCCTTCCCCGAGCGGCCGCTGGCGTTCAGCCCAAGCTGCTCGTTCGCCTTCGCGTCCCAGACGAGCGCGAAGAGGTCGCCGCCGAGGCCGGCCATGTGGGGATACACGACGGCCAGCACGGCGTTGGCGGCAATGGCGGCATCGACGGCCGAGCCGCCCCGCTGGAGCATCCGTAGCCCGGCCTGGGCGGCGTTGTGGTGCGGCGCGGCGACGGCCCCGCGCGTGGCGAGGACTGGCTGCCGCCCGGTCCGAGTACGAGGCATGAAGGCGTCTCCCGTGCTCATCGTGCTGTGAGGGATGAGCGGCACGATGATATCGGACAAGCAGGCCGGGTGAGCCGTGCGTCCCGGCTCCGTCTTCCGCATGTCGGGTGCGCGTCGTGTGGAAACGCCACGACCCAACGTGTTTGCCACGCAACATGCTGCACCGCATCCCCGAGTCCCGAGTCACGGGGTGGCCAGGTGTCCCGCGCTGTCGTGATATACTCTGCACTGGCCCCGGACACCGTGCCGGTGTGCCCTGGAGAGGTCGCATAGCCTGGCCTAGTGCGCGCGACTGGAAATCGCGTACTCCTCCGGGAGTCGAGGGTTCGAATCCCTCCCTCTCCGCCAGTCGTCCCCACCATGCACCGAGGTTCGGGTTGCCGGATCGATGAAGGGCGGGGCGGCGGTGGCCTGCCAGGGGAAGTGTCGGAATTGGCAGACGAGCATGACTTAGGATCATGTGCCCGGAAGGGCGTAGGGGTTCAAGTCCCCTCTTCCCCACTCTTGCCACGGCGACAACATTCAGCGCCCCCATCGCGAGGGGCGCTTTTTCGTGACGTGATGCATGATTGCTGCGCGGTGCCGTGCGTGCCACCGGAACAGCTACCAGGCAGCAACAGGCCGGTGCCCGCTTCTTCTTGTATCATCGGGCACGGAGTTGCCCATTGCACGCCGCACGTGTCCACATCACCAGCGCGTTCCGTGTCGCGCGAGCCGCCGTCGTCGCCCGGTGGGCCGTTGCCGTTGTGATCTTGTTGGTGCCGGTGGTGTTCGTCACCGTCCAGTTCCAGAGGAACGGCATCCTCTACACATTCACGGAGGGTGATACCTGGCAGGGATACGCACCCGGCTTGCGGCTGCTGACCCATAACCCTGCGCGCACCTACTTTCTCACCGAGGACGCCTTCCAGTGGCCTCCCGACGAGGAGAACGGGCCGCCGTACACGCACAACTCGTGGATGGTGCCGAGGCTCGTCAGCGCGTTCTGGTATCTGGTCGGCTTCAAGAACATCCTCTGGAACATCCACGTCTCCAACCTGTTCGTCTACACCGTTACTGCCGCCTGTGCGGTCGTGTTCTTGCGATCGCAATTCTGGGCCGCGTTGCTGGCGCTGGCGTTCCTACACCTCGACTACTTCGGGTACCTGCGCTTCATTGCGGACGCCCCGCTCGGGTGGTATCCGGCCATGACCAGCATGGTGGTGATCGCCGCGTTTGCGCCTCCGAGGATCGGCTACGCGGTCGGCTTTGTCGCGCTCTTCCTGGCCGGTCAGCACATGATCCCGTACGCCATTTTCCTGCTGGCGGTGACGGGCAGCCTGCCGCTGCTGATGCTGGCGGCCACCGGGAAGACCCCGGCTGGCTTTCAGTGGCGCTGGTTCTGGGCCGCAGCGGGCTTCGGGCTGTCGCTCGGCATCTTTGTCATCCAACTGTTGCTCTTCTACGGCCTTGACGGCCTCTTGCAGGATCTCGTGAGCACACTCGACAAGCGGAACACGGGCGGCGTCGAGTCGTCGCCCCGGGCGTTCGGCGAACTGCTGGCGATGTACGCCATTCAGAGCCGGCCGCACAGCGTCCCCGCCGACCTGTTCCAGTTCGTGCGGCATTCAGTGGCGGCGGTGTTGGTGCAATATCATTGGCTCCAGGTGGCGGCCATCGGGTGCGGATTGGCGTGGTGGCCGGTGGTGGTCACGGCGCGGCTTGTCGCCCGCTGGCGCGCGACACCGCCGCCGTCTTTCCGCACGGATACGGTGATCCTGGGCGTGGTCGCCTGGGCCATGATCGTGGGCTATCTGGCGAGCGCGGTGGTGCTTCGCGGGCAGACGTACATCCTGCACCTGCTCCATTTCGGCCCGATGCTGGTGTTCGGGCTGGCGGCGGCGTTTGCCCTCAGTGCGCTGTTGGCGTGCCGGTGGGTGTTTGCCGCCGTGCGGCGCGCCGCCCCCGACCTGGCAGCACAGGTGGCCGTGGCGGGGCTCGCCGGTCTGCTGGTCGGTGCTGGCGTGCTCGCATCAGTGCGCAATGCCGAGGTCTGGACCGCAATGGACGGCGGCGTCTTCTGGGAAATCTCCAAGCCCGAATACGCTGGGCAGCGCCCGCTGATCTCGCAGGGCGGGCCGGTATTTGCGCTGGCGTGGCTGATCTCGGGCATCCACCCGTACCGTGCCGACGCCCCCGTGACGCAGCGCAGCAATGATCGCTGGGGGACGCCACGGTACTACATCTGCGTGGAACACTGGAACCTGGGTAACAGCTACGGAGACACTTGCCACGCCGCTGCGAACCGCATCGCGGCGATGGGGCACCAGCCGGCCCGCCTTGAACCTGGATGGGCCATCGTCAAGCTCAACTCACGTGGGCAACTCCCGCGCACGCGCTGACCGCCTGGGACTGCTTGCATGGCGCTGACGCCGAAGAGCCGCGCCGCCCGACGTTGCCCCTGCGTCTTTCCTATGACCTACTGGTGCGCTACCGGCAGGGTGTGCTAGACGAGGCTGGAGCCCGGCCAGCCCGCTTGCTGAACTCGTCAGATGTCACGTTCAGGAGCACGCCACCGTCGACCGACATCACCGCGTCTAAGGGCATGTAGACATCGCCGACCATGCCGCGGTCGATTTCAGCAGGCCGGCTGTGATGTTCCGTTGCTATGCCCCGCATGTCTGCTTCACCGTGCCGCGAAGGCTCCGCTCACCGCACATCGGTGAACGCCCGCCGCTCACCATCCACGTTCATGCGTCATCTCGTGGCACGCTTCGTGCCGTGCGTGGGGAATCATTGGCGGGTAGCGGATCCCGCACGGAGTCGTTGCAATGCACTTGCACTATGTCAATGTCAATGCCACCCGTCGTAAGTTCATCGCACCATGATGGTGCGTCGAGAACCCGCTGCACCACGCGTCGTCGCAACTGCGACAGCCACACCATCACACGTCGTCGGGCCGGATGAAACGCGCAGGCACATGCGCCGCGTCTTCGGTGGCCGCTATTCAGACTTCGGGCGAATCGACCGGATGGTCGAACAAACAGGTATTCATACGCGCTCTCTGACTGTTCCACCGGAGGAACTGGTAGCACCGCGCGACCTGGAATGCAGTAACGGCCTGTACATGGAGACGGCGCGGGGACTGGCCCGGACCGTGGCGTCGGCGGCGCTGGATCAGGCCGGCATCTCCGCCAATGCAGTCGATGCGGTGGTGGCGGTCTCGTGCACAGGGTACGCCATCCCGTCACTCGATGTACATCTCGTGAACGATCTCGGGATGCGGCGACAGACGCGGCGGCTGCCCATCACGGAGCTGGGCTGCGGCGGCGGCACCGCTGGGCTGGCCCTGGCCGGCGAGTTGGTGCGCGCTCGCCCGGGCAGCACGGTCCTGCTCGTTTCCGTCGAGTTGTGCTCGAACACCTTTCAGCCGGCCGACCAGTCGTGGGAGAACGTCATCGCGGCGATGCTCTTCGGAGACGGGGCTGCCGCGGCGGTCGTGACCGATAGGCCGCGTGGACCCGGCCCGTCGTTGCTAGCCTCGCGCAGCCACCTCTTTCCCGATACGATCGACTACATGGGCTACGTACTCAAGTCCAGCGGCTTCCATCTGGTGATGTCGCCCCGTGTGCCTGAGATGGTGCGGACCGAGTATCTGCCGCTGCTGACCAGCTTCCTGGGCGAGCAGGAACTGGCGCAGCGTGATCTCGCCTTCTACGTGCTGCACCCGGGCGGGGCGAAGATCCTTCGCTACTATGAGGAGTATGTTGGCGTACCAGCAGAGTGGCTGGCGTTCTCTGCCGACGACATGGGGCGTCACGGCAATATGTCGTCAGCGTCGGTGCTGTTCGTGCTGGACGCGATCATGCGGAGCAATCGGCTGCACGATGGCGACCTGGGCTTGCTCGGGAGTCTCGGGCCAGGCTTCTGTGCCGAGATGCTCCTACTACGCTGGGAAGAGTAGGGCGTGCGACTGGGCGTGCTGCCTCAGGGGCTGGCCGAGTGGCTGGCCCTGCGCCTGAATCTCGTACCGACGCCGCTGGCCGATGGCGTCTTCGCCATGATGGCCTGCCGTGCACTGATGGCGGGCGTCCGTCTTGGCATCATCGACCTGCTGGCGACCGGGCCGGCGAGCGCCGGCGCACTGGCCAGCCGCCTGGGTCTCGACCCGATGGGCACCGTTGCTCTGACCGAAGCGTTGGTGTCCGGGGGGTATCTTGAACGGGTCGGGGAGCGGTATCGGCTGGCGCGTCGGGCCGGTCGCTGGCTCGATCCGAACAGTCCCACGTATGTCGGCAACCTGATCCGCTTCAACGAGGACCATTGGAGCTGGTGGTCCGAGCTTGAAGGCGTCGTCACGAGCGGTCAGCCGGTCTCGGTGCACCGCACGATGGAGGATAGCGCGGCATGGCGTCGCTATCTGCTGGCGATGCGCGACCTTGCTGGACTGGTCGCCAACGACGTGGTGGCGTCGCTGCGCCCGCCCGCCCGGCCCCGCCGCCTCCTCGATATTGGCGGCGCGCATGGTGTCTACGCGGCCACATTTTGCCGTCGGTACCCGTCGCTGCGCGCCACGGTGCTCGACCTCCCGCCTGTCGCGCTGATCGGGGCCGAACTGAGCAGCGCCACGAATCCGGACCTAGACATCGAGTTCCGTGCGGGGGATGCCCGGCATGATGACCTCGGGGCAGGCTATGACATCGTGCTACTCTTCGACGTGCTCCACCACTTTCCGGCCGAGGAAGCGCGGCAACTCCTGGGACGAGCTATCGCTGCGCTGGAGCCCGGTGGCATGATCGCGGTACTTGAACCAACTCGGGCATCGCGCCCCGATCAACTAGCCGCGCTGCTGCATCTCCACTACTTCCTGGCGAGCCGAGGCGGCGTCTTCGCAGCGGACACGTTGGCGTCGTGGCTCGCTGCGGCCGGCTGCCGGGGGGTGCGGAGGCGCTCCTTGCGCCGCGCGCCGGGTTTGTCGCTGTTCAGCGCCTACCGTGCTCCTGCTACGCCCCTGCGGAGTGGCGGCACCGGGTGATACTGCGGCACCCGCCACCCAGGCGATATCGTCGCCAATGGTTGACCTGCGCGGAAAGCAAGCGTATAGTTAGCGGTGAGGCCAGTGCTTTGCCCACGGTGGCGGCACTGTTCCTACGAAGTGTCGGTACGAAGGAGGAGCTCATGCGACTCATCAAGCCGATCGTCCTGCACTGTAGGTGGCAGGTGGACACGTAAGCCCCGCGCGGCGATCTGCGCGGGGCACGTCGGAAGCCGCGAGAGCCGACAGAACCAGCATCCGGGGTCACGTGCGTGGCCGGAGTGCTGGAAAGGCCGCCGCTCCGAGCTGATCCACAACACGTCGTGCATGCTGATTGTAGGGCTCTCCTGGCACGGGGAGTCCTTTCTTTTTGCCCACGGTCTGGCTCGAGTTGGTGGTGAACGAGGGGCAATGAGAAGGCCCCTCTCGGCGGAGGGGCCTTCTCGGTATTTGGGACGGTGGGACGGTCTACGGCTTGACTGGCACGGCTTACGGCTTGACCGGCTGGAAGACGAACGTCGGCTTTGGGGTGAACAGGTTCGTTCCTTCCGTACCGTCATCCTGGCCGTCGCCCGGCGAGGCCATGTTGATCGTTGCTGTTCCCGCCGATGCCGCAGTAACCACGACTGCGTTGCTCGCCTGCCCGCCCGTCGAGGCCGTAACCTCGCGGCCCTGGCGATCCCGGTAGCGCACGAACGCGCTCGAACCGTTCGCGACCGTCTTGGTTGAGACGAATGGCTCCCAAGTTGCGCCGCTGAAGTCGGGCTTGTCGGACACCATGATCTCGGTCGCCTTACCGATGGCATCAGCGTTGCCGGCCGGGGTGCACTCTTCGTTTGACAGGCGGAGTGTCACACCACCGCTTGCGGTTGGTTCGGCCGTGACGGGCAGCACGTTCGGGCGGCAGCCGAACTCGACGACCCAGAACTGACCGTACGGGCCGCCTTCAACGTACGCGGCTCCCATTTCGCGCCAGTAGCCGCGTAGCAGGACGCCACGGTGCAAGCGGTCTGAGAGTAGCCAGTTGGCGGCAGCTTCTGCCGTCTGGCGGGCTGAGATCACTTCCAGCACCAGCCAGGCTGACCGCGCCGGGGCCTCGTAGCCGTGCTTGATTGCACGAGACTGTGGCGTCGAGCCGTCAAGCCCTTCGTGCTCCATGTAACCCTTGTTCGCCATGTCCTGCGCGTGCGCCTTCGCGGCGGCATTCAACTCCGGCGTCAAGGCGAGCGGCCCAAGCCCCTGTGCCACACGCGCCTGATTGATGAGCTGCACGATGCGCTGCTCTGGCGCGGACAGTTGCTGGGCGACGACGGACAGGGGGAGGCCAACCAATGCGATGGCGAGGGCGGCCCACAGCGCTACGACTCGTACGATTGGTCCGCTCCTTCGGCTCGGTCTCTCACTGCCACGGGCGCCCGGGGGTCGAGCCGAACGCTAGGCTACCACACGATGTCCTGGTTGTCCAACCCCGCACCGTAAGCGAGCGTCAGATGAGCGTGTGGAGTGCGTCGGGACAGGCATGTCGGTCAGTGAGATGCCGCAGCAGATTGCGCCGCTCATGCTCTACAACGATGGAACGTGCCGAAACGAGGACGCCGGCCTTTCCCGCGTCCTGCGATGTCGCTAACATCTTGACCTCGACCCACTCCCGCCCACCAGCGAGATCGCCGCGCCATCTGCGCAGATCTGCTGAACGGCTGGCCCGGCTGGCTTCGTCGTCGGGTGCTGGTCGAGTTGCTCGACCGCTGCTGTCTGCTCGGCTACGTGGGCCGCTCCGGCCGCCTCGGTCAGTCGCTCGGCGACCGACTCGCTCACCACCGCCAGCGCTAGCCTGCCCAGCCCAATTTGCGCGCGGTGTGCCCTAACGCAACTCACTTTCATATCGAACTGGCATCGTCGGCCCACCGCCGTTCCATCCTGTGCTCACGCTTTGGTCGTGCCACGGCCGCCTCGCCTCGCCTCCCCTTCCTTCATTTCCCCTCAGCTTTCCAGAAGCGTCCAGGGCACCCCCGGGCGCGCCATCCGGCTGCCTGAGCCCTCGAATCTTCCGTCCAACCTGTCTACACTCTACCGTTGATGCTCGTCGGTGCCGATGCGCGCCGGCGTCAGCAGCATCAGAGGACGGCCTGGGCCAACGTCCCAGGTTTTGCATCGGGAGGCAAGGGTGCCGGTCGAACGTGAGCAGTTCT
>JBBQBU010000263.1:0-7967 GCA_038318015.1 Chloroflexota bacterium
TTACCTGGTGCAGGGACTGAGCGGCGCAGTTGGGAATATGGTGATCGGCGCGGCGTTCGATGTTGCGGCCGCGCAGGAGATGCGCTGGCTCCCGTGGGCACTCTTGATCGTCGTCGGATGCGCCGCTGCCGGCTCGCTGGCGCTGCTCAACCGGCACACGACGGAGCCGGCCTCCAGCTCGACACGCTAGCGTCATTGCCCACGGCATCCTGTCAGCCAGCCCGAGTTTCATCAGCCACCGCGATCGACGGCCCATTGATCGCGGTGGCTGATGAAACCCGGGCGAAGTCA
The DNA here is from genome assembly GCA_038318015.1 of Chloroflexota bacterium. Lineage (GTDB taxonomy): Bacteria > Chloroflexota > UBA6077 > UBA6077 > JACCZL01 > JADZEM01. The sequence goes on from JBBQBU010000263.1 coordinate 292, forward strand.
GACCATCGAGTGAGACGCAGGCGTGAGCCCAGGGACGGCCGTCGGATCGACCTCGACGCGGATCGTCTGCTCAACTTGATCGGCAAGGGCGAGTGCGTCGTCGAAGTTTGCCCCGGCAACAACGAACCGCGCGTGCCGTGAGCCGTTCCCGACCACCGACTTCAGCACGTCACCTACGCCAACGTCGATGCTGAGGTGCTCGACGCCGGACATGGCGACGGCTTCGTCAACCCCCTCGACGGACACGACCGTGCCGGGTGGAAAGATGAGGTAGCGGCTGGCGGCAGCACCGGTCGCCTGCGGCGGCTGCTCCAGCCGACGACCGATGATCGCGTCAACGGCAAGCGCATCAAGGTCCAGGCCGGCCAATGCCAGAATCTGGGTGATACGGTCGCCACCGGCCCGGACGTGCCCCTCGCCGAAGGTGACGCGGTGGCCGGGCAACTGCTCCGGCTGGACAAATACCTCGACGTGGAACTGCCCATGGGATGCGCCGAGCGCCAGCAGGCCGGTGGTCACGACCGTCCGAATTTCCTCGTCTAGCTCGGTCGGGAGTATATCGGGGACCGTGTGGCCGGTCTCGACGAAATGAGGTGCTCCCGTCGTCCGCTTCGCCGTGATTGCGACGACGACTGGGGCGCGGTCGAACCAGACCCCTTCGACACTGTACTCGATCATCGGGGCGATGCAGCGCTCGACGACGAACGGTCCGGACGGGTGAAATCGTCTCAGGTTCTCGACGGCCTGTTCGACGTGTGCTGGCTCAGTCACCTTCGAGACGCCCTCGCTGGCCGTCCCGCGCTCGGGCTTGACCATCCAAGCACCCCCGCCTGAGACGATCACGCGGGCATCATTGACATCCGTCACCAGGAAGTGCTCCGGCTGGCGTAGGCCGTGCGCCACCAGCGTCCGGCGCGTCTCCCACTTGCTGGTGATCCGCTGCACGGCTGAGACCGAGTTCCAGGGTACGCCGGTCAGCTCGGCGAAGCGGGCAGCCAGGAGTACCTCGGGATCGGCCGGCACGAACAGGCCAGTGAACGGCGTCTCACGGTGCGCGGCCGTTAGCCTCTCCAGGCAGACATCAGGGTCGCCTTCGCGCAGATCAACAACCAGCCCCTGTCCGCCTTCACGGCCGTTTCGGCAAACTGCTCGAAGCGCTTCGCGTCGCCAGCGAGGGTAACCCGGACCCCCCGAGCACGGGCAGCGGCGATGACTGGCTCAAGCTGGAGTTCGGTGAAGCTGAGCGACAGGATATGGTGCTCTGCGCCATTTGGTGCTGGGGCTTTCACGGCCGATGCTCCGCCGTGGGGGCAGGCACTCGCCGGGGATCGATCACCGTGTGACAGCGCGTCCAGCGTTGCACATCATGCGCGTCTGGGTTGGCGATCTCCACCGGCTCAGTAGCTGGTTGAACACCCAGAAGCCCATGTCTCGCACAGAATTCGTCGTCAAAAACGCTGTTCCAGTAGCGCTCTGGACCGTCTGGAAATACGGTCACGACCGTTGTGTTAGCCGGCGAGACCTGGGTTGCCCAGCGGGCGACCAGCGCCACGCAGCCGACACTCCAGCCGCCGGTGACGCCGATCCCACGCGCCAGTTCGCGGCAGACGTGGACCGCCTCGCCATCCCCGACCCAGTGGATCTCGTGGAACTGGTCGTAGGCGACGTTGCGCGGATAGATACTGTTTCCGAGGCCGCGCATCACCCCCCGATTGCCCGACAGGCCGAACGTCACCGAGCCGACCGCATCCACACCGATGACTCGAAGATCCGGCCAGACCGCTCGGAGACGGCGGGCGACCCCTGCGCTGTGCCCGCCCGTGCCAACGCTGCACACTAGCGTGTCGATCCGCTCGAACTGCTCCAGCAGCTCCTCGGCCAGCCCGGTGTACGCATCCACGCCGTCTGGGTTGTCGTACTGGTTCGGCCAGTAGGCTCCTGGGATGGCTGCCCGAATCTCGCGGACTCGTTCCCGACGCGCCTCAGTCCAGCCCCCCGTCGGATGCGGCTCTGTGACGCACTCCAGCCTGACCCCGTAGGCCGCTAAGAGGTGACGCAGCATCGGCTCCAGCAGCGGCTCGTGGACGATGACGACGGGATGCCCGAGGCTGATGCCCGCTAGGGCCAGTGCGAGGGCGAACGTACCGCTCGATGACTCGACGATGGTGCCGCCGGGCAGCAGATCGCCGCGCTCCCGAGCGGCCAGGAGCATATGGTGAGCTGCTCTGTCTTTGATGCCGCCGGGATTGAACCCTTCGAGCTTGGCCCAGAAGCCGCGCCCGTGTGGCACAAACGGCGCGGCGATGCGGAGCACCGGCGTCTTGCCGATCAGCTCCAGTGGCGAGCGACAAACTCCCCACGCGCCTGTTTGGTCTACGCTGGCGACGGTGTGCTGTGTGGGAGTCACGAGGCCGCCTCCGCCGTCTCAGCACGCTGCTGGAGGACGACAGCGTCAGCTTGCAGGTCTGTGGGTGTTGCCCCTTCTGCCTCCGGCCTACAGTCTCCTGTCTCATCCGCGTAGACCAGCTCGATCTGACCGGCCGCCCATTCGGCCTGGGTGCGTGCCCCGCCTGCCATCCGATCCACGACGACGACATGCCCCAGGTAGGCGTTCATCTCTGGTCGCTGGACATACGTCCCGACCAGCGGCTTCAGTGTCAGATCGACCACGTTAGGGATCTCCGACACGGCCTCAACCCCCCGCACCTCCGACACGTTGCCCGACCTGGGGGCGAGCAGCAGCTTGACGGCCGCACTCTTGATGCCCGTGTCCTGCATGGTGATTGGGGGCTCACGCCCGGCTGCAAGCTCGATCACCGTGTCGAGCAGATCAACGCCCGTGACCATGCGGACCAGGTCAGAGATCGAGTTGCCGGGAGTACGCGGGTTGATCTCAACGATCCGAGGTCCGTCCGGCGTCAGCTTCACCTCGGTGTGTGAGACGCCGTGGGTGTAGCCGACCGCGACGAGTGCATCACGTACCAGTTGGCGGGCCTGAGCGGCGACAGTCGGGTCAGTTGCGGCCGGGAACATGTGGCCGTCTTCAATGAAGCCGGGTGCACCGGTCACGCTCTTGTCGGTGATCCCGAGGACGTGTATCTCTCCCAGATAGCCGACGGCCTCAACACTGATCTCCTCGCCCCGCAGGTACTCTTCAAGCAGGAAGATCGACTCGCGTGGCTGTCCTCGGAGGTTCACGGTGTAGGCCGCCAGTCGATCAAACGCCTGCCGTAGCTCGATCTCGTTGGCAACGAGGGTGACGAACATGCTGCCGCCTTCGTCGGACGGCTTGAAGACGAGTGGGTAGCCGATCTCACATGCCGCAGCGCACGTCTCGTCCCAGGTGCGCGTGATACGGAACACCGGGTTCGGCAGGCCGCCTCGGTCGAGCGCCTGCCGCATCGTGTGCTTCAGCCGCGCTGTTTCTTCGCCAGTGGCCCCGGGTCCAGGCAGCCCGAGATGCTCGGCAACATGGGCGACGTGCCCGAGATAGTAGTCACAGGCGGTCGTGACGCCGTCGAAATGAACGATGTCGTGCTGACGCTTCAGGAACTCCAGCAGCGTTGGCAGATCGTTCGTCTCGGCCGTCAGGATGTTCTCGGCCGCGAAAAGCGGATGTGAGCCGTCCGCTGGCACCCGACGCCAGTTCGGGGCCAACTCGCGGCTGACGAACGTGAAGCGGTGGCCGAGATCATGGATGCGCCGCAGGAAGCGGTGCCCGATGCCGCCATACCAGTTCTCGATCACGAGCAGATGTGCCATCAGGAAGCCTGGCCCTGATAAGCGGGCTGCTGAGGTCCGCTGATGGCTTCGACGGCCTTGACGACGGCTGACTGGTCCAGCCGGCCATGCCCGAGGTGTGATGCGATGCCGAATAGCTCGTGGGCCACGGCTGCCAGCATGGCTGGTGCCTGGAGTCCCTTGGCCGCTGACATCGCCAGCCCGAGATCCTTGTGCATCAAATCGACCATAAAGCCCGGTGCAAAGTCGCCGTTCGCGGGTGCACCGTCCACGAGGCCGGGGTACGGCGGAATCTTCTGGAGCGCCCAGCAATTGCCGAACGAGCGTGTGATGACATCGTGGAGCAGTTGCGGGTCGGCACCGGCCCGCACGCCGATGTTGAATGCCTCTGCGACAACCGCCAGGGTGACGCCGGCAATCAGGTTGTTGACGACCTTGACCACCGAACCCATGCCAGCCTCGCCACAGTAGATGACGTTCTTCCCGAGCACCTCAAGGATCGGGCAGCACGCGTCGAACAACGGCCTCGGCCCGCCGACCATGATGGTCAGCGTCGCGTCACGTGCCCCGACCGAGCCGCCACTGACTGGGGCGTCGAGCATCCGGAAGCCACGGGCCGTCACTGACTGGTTGATCCGCCGCGAGACCAGCGGATCGATGGTGCTCATGTCGATCAGGATCGTGCCCGGCCGCATCCCCTGGAGGATGCCATCTGGCCCGAGCACTGCTGCCTCGACGTGCGGTGACGACGGCAGCATGGTGATGACGACATCGGCGTTCTCTGCACAGGCCGCTGCGTTCGTGGCAGGCTCAGCGCCAAGCTCTCGGAGCTCTTCGACGGGCACCGGATTCAGATCGAACACGGTCACGGAGTGGTGAGCCGTCAGCAGGTGCCCGGCCATCAGCTTGCCCATGGTGCCAACGCCGATGAAGCCGATTGCCTGCTTCATGCGCGTACCCCTGCGGTCGTCAGCACGGGCGTGCGGTATGCCTGGCCTTCATCGCTGGTGCTGAGTGGATAGCCCGGGATCGGGAACGCCGCGCAGAGCGCAGCCACGCCGTCCCGGACCTCCTGTCTGACCGCGTCATCCAGCGCGTACTCGCGGTCGCCATGCGGCTGCACTGATGACAGCACGCGGTGGATCAACTCGACGCACCGCGCCATCTCGCGGGGGCCAAGGCCGCGCCAGGCCAGACCGTTGGTGCCGAAGCGAATGCCGCTGGTGACGGTGGGTGGCTTGTCATCGCCCGGAATACGGTTCTTGTTGACGGTGATGCCGCACGATTCAAGCGAGCGCTCGGCGATGAGGCCGGAGAGGCCGGCCGCGCCGATGTCCACCACGACGATGTGATTGTCGGTGCCGGCCGTCAGCACCCGATACCCGCGTCGGACCAACTGCTCGGCCAGCGCCTGGGCATCCGCCACGATCCGTCGTGCGACGTGTGCAAACTGGGGCGTCTGGACAAGTCCCAGCATCCGCGCCTTCGCTGCGATGGCGTTCAGGATCGGTGCGCCCTGGCTGAGCGGGAAGACACCGTGCTGGATCACCTCGGAGAGCGTCCGGGTGCTGCCTGCAGCGCGTGTGTCGGCATCACGGCCGCTGAGAATCAGCCCACCGCGCGGCCCAAACCACTCACTCTATCATACCCAGGTGAGCAAATACCGAGAAACAATCATTGGCATAGCTCGTGCAGCGCTGGCAGATTGGCACGCTCAGCAGACATCGACACCGGAAGCTAAAGCGAGCCAGCATCATAGCGACTAGCACGTATGAACGCCCTGGCACAGGGTACGCTGAGGGCCAGGGCATGGCTAGGGGAGGCTGCATGAGACAGGTCACCGCGATCATGAGCTGGAAGAGTCACGGCAGCAGCGACCGTTTGACTCTTTATTCCCCACGGGAACGGCCTAGACATCGAATTCATGTACCTAGTGGGTCACGCGACATATAAATGAGGGTCTGACCAGATAGGCCACACCCCCAACCAAATGCGGCGTGAACCACTAGGAGGAGATCATGACACAGAAAACGATACCGCTTACCCAGGAATCACTCAACGAATTGGCATCAGTTGACCAGACTCCGTGTCTCTCGGTCTACCTGCCGACCCACCGTCGGCACCCCGATAACCAGCAGGATCCAATCCGGTTTCGCAACCTCGTGAAGGAAATAGAGGCATCGTTGCGCCAGAAGTATCCGGCCGTCGAGACGGAGATGTTTCTGGCACCGTTCGAGGCGCTTGCCCATGACGATGACTTCTGGAACCACACACTGGATGGGTTGGCGGTACTAGGCAGGCCAGGTTTCTTTCGCGTGTTCATGCTTCCGCGGCCAGTTAGCGCCCTTGCCGTCGTCGCTGCGAGCTTTCACACCAAGCCGCTGCGCCGCTTTCTCCAATCGGTTGATCGCTATCAGGTTCTGGGGTTGAGCCTCGACAAGATTCGGCTCTTTGAGGGAAACCGCGATGCGCTTGACGAGATCGACCTTGTCCCGCTCGTCCCACGGACGATCACCGAGGCGCTGGGCGGCGAGTTGACTGAGCCGCACCAGACCGTCGCCTCGTACGGTGGCATCGGCGGGGGGAGTGCGCCCATGCACCACGGTCAGGGTGCGAAGAAAGACGAGGCTGACATCGACGCGGACCGGTTTTTCCGGGCCATCGACCGCGCGGTGGAGGAGCACTATTCGCGGCCCTCGGGCCTGTCACTGATCCTGGCAGCGCTACCGGAGCATCATCATCTCTTCCATCACGTCAGCCAGAACCGCCTCTTGGTCGACGAGGGCATCACGTACAATCCCGATTCGCTATCAGTCGAAGAGCTCCGAGACCTCGCCTGGCAGGCCATGGAACCGGGGTATCGGGCGCGGTTGGTAGCCCTGGGTGAGGAATTCGAGCAAGCCCGGTCCAACGGCTCTGGCAGCGATGATCTGGCGAAAGTTGCCCAGGCGGCTGCCTCCGGGCGGGTCGCAACGCTGCTGATCGAGGCCGACCGCCAGATCGCCGGTCACCTCGACGACGCGACGGGTCAGGTCGCGGTTACTGACTTGAGCGACCCGCGCGTGGATGATCTCCTCGACGATGTGGGCGAGTTGGTCGTGAAGATGGGCGGAGCGGTGCTCGTGATCCCGACCGACCAGATGCCGACGCGGACCGGGCTGGCCGCAACCTACCGGTATTGAGCCGACACGAACGCCGACAGAAACAATGGAGGACATGATGCAGATCCAGGTCAATACGGACAGCAACATCGACGGGAGTGAGCAGGTCGCCGCTGACGTGAGAAGCGTCATCGACAGCGCCCTGAGCCGCATGAGCGATCAGATCACGCGCGTTGAGGTTCACCTGAGCGACGAGAACAGCGACAAGAAGGGCGGCAACAACGACATTCGCTGCATGCTGGAAGCTCGTCTCGAAGGCCGCCAGCCCGTTGCGGTCACCGATCAGGCGGCGACCCTGGAACACGCTGTTGCCGGCGCTTCAGGGAAGCTGGCCCGAATGATCGAGAGCACTCTCGGGCGGCAGCGCGCTAAGGAGGACATCCGAACTGATCCGCACCTACCTGACTCGTCCCAACCCTAGTCAGGGCAACTGCATTACTTCTCGCATTCCCATTCTGTGCACTAATGAGCATTCTAGGTGCGACGGACGCGCCCAATTCTGGCTCGGAAGCATCAACTCAACCGCCGAACAAGAGGCGGGAGTCGTGAAGAGGCGCGGAAGCTGGCGTGAAGTGCCCAAAACTGAGTCAGAATACCCGACTAGACAGAAGGTCATGCAATCGCCCTGCAACCCTAGCCCCAATACCAGTAAGTTAGCGTCAATCCAGGGTCGAATCCGTGCTCACACGGCACTTTCGGCCACGACGTTTCCAGCACACTCTTCCTAGTCAGTGCGCGAGGACGATCTCATCCGACGGGCCGCTTCTTGGTTAG
>JBBQBU010000264.1:0-7940 GCA_038318015.1 Chloroflexota bacterium
GGGCGGACTCCAGCGCCCCCAGCGCCGACCCGAGGTAGGCGGCCTCGTCGTCGATCAGCGGCATGGTCGGGACGAGCAGTGTCCGAATCCAGTCGATCAGCCCCATATCGTCGCCCAGCCCCTTCAGCATCGTCTGCCAGAGGTGGTTATGCGTGTTGATCAGGCCGGGGAAGATCCAACAGGCCGGTCGGTCGATGCGCTTCCTGGGAGCGTAGGCCCGCGCAAGGTCGTCCGGCACACCGACCGCCACGATCTTGTCGCCGCTGACGGCGATGGCACCGGGTCGATGGATCGTATCGTTGCCGTCAACGGTCACGACACCAGCGGCGGTGACGAGCAGGTCGCAGGGGGTAGCGGCCGAAGTCTCAGTCATGGGGCAGCACCGTCCGGGCATGGTGTCTGAGATAGCGCGAGCCGGGCAGCCGAATCAGCCGAATCAGCCGAATCAGCCGAATCAGCCGAATCAGCCGAATCAGCCGTTTGGAGACGGCCAGGAGGACACCCAGGCGCGCGATGATGCTACCCGATAGCGCACCTTCTGAGCCGCCCCGAGGGCGAACGGTTCTCTGGGGTACACTTGGGCGCGATTCTCCCAGGAAGAGCCAGAGAACAACCAGATGACTGCTTCGCCTCCGTCCTCGTCCCCGTCACTGACCGGCGCGCGTGGTGCCGCCTTGATCCGTGCTGATCTCCTGCGCGCCCGGACCCTGAGCGTGCTGCGTGATGTCGTTGCCGACGACATCGGTGCCGCGTTCGTCGAGTTGCTAGACGCGCTCGCAACCGAGGAAGCGCCGGCCAGGATCGGCAGCGTCTACGGCCGCCTCTTCGCGCTGCTGGCCGACGACGCCGAGCTATCGTCAGACCCGCTCGTCGGGGACGCCTGGCAGAACCACCTGCTGAATCGGCTGCTGGAAACGGAGACGCCGTTCAGCCGCAAGGCCCAGCGGGCCGGCGCTGGCAGCATTGGGGCGTCGTTACTGGCGCAGACAGGGCGGGACCTGGCGGCTTTACAGGCGCTATTCGCCTTAAATGCCGCCCGGTTGGCACCGGCAGCGGCGCACGCCGCAAACGTGGAGGCTCCGGACACCTGGGTGGCTTGGGACGGCTTCGCGCCGCTGGCGGAGGGGGGCGCGCCGATGGCAGCCGCCAGCCAGGCGCTGAAGGAGCGGTTTGCCGCCTACGAGGACTGGCCGGCGCTGGCCCCTGCCCTGGCCGAGCATTATGCCAGCGTCGGGGCCGGCCAGTTCGGGCGATTCCGGGCGTTCCGGTGGGTGCGCGAAGAGGGGCACGGCCCGAGCCAGGGGCATCTGGTGGGTGTGGCGGCACCGGATCCGATCCGCCTGCATCAGTTGGTCGGCTATGAGCGCGAGCGGGCGCTGGTGGAGCAGAACACCGAGCAGTTCCTGGCCGGCTTCGCCGCGAACAGCGTGCTGCTGTACGGCGACCGGGGGACCGGCAAGTCGTCCACCGTCAAGGCGCTGCTGAACGAGCATGCGGCGCACGGCCTCCGGTTGATCGAGGTGTCGCGCGATGACCTGGGTGACTTCCAGTGGATCATTCAGCGGCTGCGCGACCGCCCGGAGCGGTTCATCCTGTTCGTGGACGACCTGTCGTTTGACGAAGGCGAGCGCGACTACCGGGGGCTGAAGGCCGTGTTGGAAGGGAGCGTCGAGGCGCGCCCCGACAATGTGGTGCTGTATGCCACCTCGAACCGCCGCCATCTGGTGCAAGAACGCTGGACCGACCGCGAGTCGGTGGTGTCGGCGGAGGTCCACGGCCAGGACACGATGCAGGAGAAGCTGTCGCTGTCCGACCGGTTCGGTGTGCGGGTGGTGTTCCCGTCGCCGGACCAGCGGCGGTATCTGGCGGTGGTCGAAGCCCTGGCCGGCCAGCGCAACCTGGACATCGACACCGAGACGCTGCGCCGGCGCGGCCTCCAGTGGGCTGAGTGGCACAACGGACGGAGTGGCCGGACCGCACGCCAGTTCATCGACCATCTCGAAGGCGAGCTAGGGGTGGCGGCGCGCGGCTAGCCGCGCGCCTGCCGCGCTCTCGAGAGATGTCCCGCCGGGGTGGCGGCCCCGTGAGGCTCCAAGCCCCCGGCCCACGCGCCCAGGCACCGCCTAACCTGGCCTCTACGACGCTTTAGTCGGCTTGCGCGGCGCCAATCGTTGACAGATCGTTAACATGCTTCTACGATGCTTCCAGGTGGCTGAACATTTCGGACTGGACGAAGCGAATGAGCGACGTGGCTCGACGGGCCGATCTGCTGGCCCAGATTGTTGACCTTGAGCCGCAGATGCTTCGCGTGTTGGGGCCGGCGCAGGCGCGCGACTGGGTAGACATCGACCTGACCATGTCGCAGCTCAAGATGATGTTCGTGCTGTCCGCGACGATGGCACCCTCGGGTGACGCGTCTGGCCTGCGCGTCAGCGAGGTTGCCAAGCGCCTCGGCGTCACCCTGCCAACGGTGACGGCAGTGATGGATAAGCTCGTTGAGCGCGGGTTGGTGCGGCGTGACGAAGACCCGCTGGACCGCCGCCAGCACGTCTGCCGCCTGACCCCGGACGGCAAGGCGCTCTTGCAGCGGCTGATGGCTGGCCGGCGCGCCTTCACGAACGCCCTGATGGAACACCTGGACGACGACGAACTGGGGGCGTTTCTGCGCGGCATGCAAGTATTGATGGCCGCCGCCGAGCGCCTCCAGTCGCGCGCCGTCTAGGGCCGCGACGGCCCTTGTTAGCCGTCGAGCCAGGTGTGCTGGTAGTTCCAGAGGGTCGTGGTGGGGTGCTGGCTGAAGCCCTGGACGCGCTTGTGGGTCACGTCGATCATCTCGGCGGCGAACAGGAACAGATGGCCCGGCCGCTCTAGCAGGTGCAGTTGTACCTTGTCGTAGATCGGCTTCCGCTTCTCGACTTCGAAGACGGCGCGGCCGTCGTCGAGCAGGCGGTCAAGCTCCGGGCTGTTCAGGTTGTTCCAGTTCTGCCCCTTCGAGTGGAACGCGCGGTAGAACGCCGTGTCCGGGTCGGCGTAGCCGGCGCTGGTGTTCAATGTGGCCTCAAAATCCTTCTTCTGCCACCGCTGGAGCCACTGGGCGTACTCCACGCTCTCTACCTTCAAGTTGATGCCGATACGCCGCAAGTTCGCCTGTATGACCTGGGCGTTGGTGAACATAGTCGGCAGCGACGGGATGGTGAGCGCGGTCGCCTCGAAGCCGTTCGGGTAGCCGGCTTTCGCCAGCAGCGCGCGGGCCTTGTCCAGATCCACCGTGTAGTACGGCTTCCACTGCTCGCCGGCCAGGAGCCACTGCTTCATCGGCGGGGTGGCGGGGGCCGTCTGCACCGCGAAGCCGGTGGTAGAGGCCCGGATGCACTCGTCGCGATCCACCGCGTAGTTGATCGCCTGGATCACCTCCGGCTTGTCGAACGGTGTCCGCGCCTGGTTGAAGTGGAACGAGTCGTAGCCGATGCGGGCGGTGCGGTGAACCGCGAGGCTCGGGAGACGCTGGAGCGCGTCCACCTGGCGGTTATCTTCGAGCATCGCATGGTGAATCGAGCCGTCACGCAGCCCGGCGACAATGCTGGCCTCGTCCTGCACGATCCGCAGCACCAGCGTGTCGATGTACGGCTTGCCCTTCTCGAAGTAGGCCGGATTCCGCTTCAGCCGCATCTCCTGGTCGCGCTGCCACGATGCGAGCACGAACGGCCCGGTGCCCACGGCTACCCGGCGCAGGTCGCCGTGCTGCTCGACCGTCTCACGGTTGACGATGGCCCCCCAGCGCGAATCAGCGATGGACGCCAGGATGCCGGCGCTGGCGGTGTTCAGCAGAAAGCGGATGTGGTACTTGTCCAGTACCTCCACGCCGTCAACAAGCGCGAAGTCGGCGCGGCCGGGGGAGTCCCGCAGGAGGCGCTCGTAGCTGTAGCGGACATCGTCGGCCTCCAGTTCGCGGCTGACGGGCGGGTGCCACATGACGCCTTTTCGGAGCGTGAAGTCGATCTGTTTGCCGTCCGGCGAGACCTTCCAGGCTTCGGCAAGGTCCGGCTGAATGGCGAGGTCGTTGGAGAGCCTGACCAGATTGTTGTAAGTCAGCATGGTGATGCGCTGGCGGGACAGGCTCGATGTCAACTGTGGGTCGAGGTCGGTAGCGTCGGCGGTGCGGGCCATGACGAGGGTGCCGCCGGGCCGGGGCGTGCCGGCCGGCCGGTTGACGGTGACCGACGCGATAGTCGCTGGCGAGGCCGGGCCGGCTGCTCGGGCGGCCGGCGATGGTGAGGCGGCCGGGTTGGGCGACGGCGGCACAATGATGGTGGGCGAGCCTGCGCCGGCCCCCGCCGACGAGGGGACGCTGACGGATGGCGACGCGGCGGGCTGGGCCGAACCACTGGGCGTTGGCATTGGGGCGCAGGCCGTCAGCAGGGCGGTGCCGCCGGCCAGGAACATGGCCCCGCGAACGAAGGTCCGGCGCGACACGCGACCGGCGCTGATGACAGGGGAGTTGTGCGGCGCGGGCATGAACGCTCTTTTCTCCAGCTTATGGGGCACGGATCTTGGGCCGGCGCGGGCAGGGCAAAGCACGGTGGTCCTGGGAATCAGATGGCTGCGGCACCAGTTCCGAAGCCGCACGGCGAGCATGCAGCGGCGGCCCTGTTGCCAGCGTCGTGTGCCGAGCCTGTCGCCGGCTGCCGTGTGGCAGGGACCGGCCGACGCGCGTCGTGGGGCCATTCTAGCGGCCGGCTCCGGGCCGTGAATCCCCGGCCCGGCGACATCACAGGATTGCGATGCGACTGGTGCACGGCCTGTCCGCATGCCGCTGTCGCGCAGGCCGGTGCGCGATCAGCGAACGGACCGGCGGGCAGTCAGGGTGTGGCTGGCTCTACGGCCGCGCGCTGACGGCTCGCCTCTTGAGCCGGTACCCCAGGATCAGCGCGATCATCCGCAAGCCCACCTTCAGCGTCGTCACCCGCGACCCGGTGATTTTCGACTCGCCGACGCGGGCGCGGTAGTTGACGGGTACCTCGATGATCCGCAAGCCGTTGAGCAGCGCCAGCACGACCATCTCCGGCAGGAAGTGCGAGCCACCGACGGTCAACTGCCCGGCGATCCTGGCGGCGGCCTCCCGGCGGATGAGCCGCATGGTACAGCCGCAGTCAGACAGCGACGGCCCATCAAAGAGCAGTTGCAGCAGCTTCGCCACGGCCCAGTTGCCGACCCGCAGGAACCAGCCCATATTGGCCTGTTCCCAGATCAGTTCGCGGGTGGTGCGGGTGCCCATCACCATGTCGAGTTCGGCGGCGTACGGCAGCAGCTTCAGCACGTCGGTTGCCACAAACGTGCCGTCCGGCTCGGCCAGCACGATGTAGTCGCCGGTGGCTTCGCGCAGGCCGCGCTGCAAGGCGTTGCCGTAGCCCTGCTTCGTCTCCAGCACCACGCGCGCACCGGCCGCCCGCGCCAGGTCGCCGGTGCCGTCGCGCGAGTTGTTGTCGACGACGATCACCTCATCCACAGCCGAGACGGCCAGGAAGTCGCGCACAGCCCGCGTGATATTGCCGGCCTCGTTATAGGCCGGAAAGACGACCGAGACGGTCTTGCCATCGCCCCACACGCGGGGTGCCTCCAGCGGTGTCGTTGACTCGGGCGTCATTGTCAGGTGCGGGGCAGGCCCGTGTCGATGCCTGGGTGTTCAAGCCGCGCCGGTCGCTGTTCGCGACGCGGTTCCGTGCTGTCGCAGCGCCCTGAGAACGGAGCGACGCGGCCCGGTGCTTGCCCGGCAGGCACCCCGACCGCTACAGTTGCCGCACCTCGCGCTCGACGCCCCCAAGCGCCCCGAAGACGGAGCCTCGCGTTGGTTGTCGCCTCGGACGATGGGGCTCGCGTGGCGTCTCGCCGGCCTCTGCCGCGCGCACTCGCGGTCACGTGGGCTGCCCTGTTAGGTCTTCTGCCGCTCCTGTTCCTGGTCGGCTTTAGTGCCGCTGTCTTCTCTTCCGAGTTGACCGGCGGCCCGATCTTCTACGGGCGTGACACGACGACTTTCTATTACCCGCTGACCTTGTGGGCCGCCGACGAGATCAAGGCAGGGCGGTTGCCCCTGTGGACCCCGCTGATCTTCGGCGGCTACCCGCTTTTCGCCGATGGCGAGATCGGCCTGCTGTCGCCGTTCCAGGCCGTGCTGCTCTGGGCGCTGGACATGCCGTTCGCCTACAGCGTCGGGCGCGCCATCCAGTACGCCATCGCGGCGCTGGGGCTGTACTTCTACGCGCGCTCGCTTGGGGCGCAGGCGCTCGGGGCAACGATCGGCGCGCTGGCGTTCGCCTACAGCAGCTTCATGGTGGGCCACCTCCAGCACGACAACATCGTTCGCAGCGCCATGTGGCTACCCTGGCTGCTGCTGGCCGCCGAGCACGCGCTCCGGACCAGCGGGCCGCGCCGCCTCGGGTGGATCGGGGCGGCGGCGCTGGCGCTGGCCTTCGAAGGGCTGGGCGTCCACGTGCAGCCAGTCCTGATGAGCCTGCTAGTGTTCGGGCTGGCGCTGCTGTTCGGGCCGTTCGGCCGCACATCCATCCCGACGATCCTATCACCAAGCATCAGCAAGGCGGCAGCGATGGGGCGCATCGTCTACGACTTCAAAGTGTTGCTGACGCGGCACCGGCTAGCGGCCGGCGCGCTCGACTGGTTCCTGGGACGGGCGACGCTCGGCGTGGTCATCGTCGGGCTGGGGCTGGGCATCGCCGCCGCGCAGTTGGTACCGCTGTATCAGCTCGGGCTGCGCTCGCTGCGCCCGACGCTCGTCACCTACGACTACGCCACGACATTCGCCGTCACGCCGCCGCAACTGCTGACGCTGGTCTTCCCGTCCATGTTCAACTTTGATGCTGAACGGCACTGGGCGCTGTGGGCACCGCATGAATCGACGCTCTACGTCGGGATTGCGCCGCTGCTGCTGTCGCTCGTCGCCATCCTCTACGTGCGCGGGCGGGCCGTCGCCTTCTTCTCGTTGGTCGCCCTGATGAGCCTGCTGCTGGCCTTTGGCGACTACCTGCCCATCAAGCCGTACACCGTCGTCTGGAATCTGCCCGGCTTCAGCTATTTGCGCGCGCCCGCCCGGTTTAGCCTGCTGTTCAGCCTGGCGCTGGCGGTGCTAGCCTCCCTCGGGGCAACCTGGTTCGCGCGGCGGGCGCGGTACCGCGGGCCGTCTCGCCCGCTGATGGCCCTGCTGAACGCGATGCTGCTGCTGCCGCTGGTGCTGGGCCTCAGCCTGGGGGCGCTGCGCTGGTGGCTCCGCTTCGACCCGCTGCGCGCAACCGAACTCTTCGCCATCATGCTCCAGACGAGCAAGGAGAACTGGCAACTCGGGCCGTGGCACGTCTACTACGGCCTGCTGGAGATGACCCGGCCTGACAATCCACGCACGGCGCTGGCGCTGGCGCTGCTGGTCGCCGTGCCGATCCTCCTGCGGCTCTGGCTGGCGCGCCCACGCTTTGCATTCGTGTGGGGCGCGCTGCTGCTGCTGTTGACATCCGCCGACCTCTGGTATTTCACCACGTCGTTTTACTTCAAGGAGTACGCGAACGCTCTGACGCCGGCGACGCCTGTCGTCACGATGGTGGCTGACGACCCGGGGCCGTCCCGTCTGTTCGTCGAGCCGACGCTCAATCAACGGTACGGCGCGAACCAGTTGGCCGGCGCTGGCATCGAGACGGTCAACGGCTACAGTTCCCTCGAGCCGCCGCGCTTCGCTGACTACTGGTGGAGCATCGTTCAACAGGACAACTTTCTGCTCGACCTGTTCGACGTGCGCTACGTGCTGTCGGCGCGGCAGACGCCAGGGTCACGCACCTTCGAGGGCGTCACCTTCCACCCGAGCGACCGCCTCATGAGCGGCACCGCTGCCAACCCGTCCGGCCAGGACGCTTTCCGCCTGCCGCCCCACCGCGCTGCCG